>DIEP01000151.1:13647-17721 GCA_002418685.1 Ignavibacteria bacterium UBA5771 | reverse complement strand
GGTTGATATTGCTCAATTTCCAAATTTTTAAAAACAAATCTCAAGCTTCGATACGGCAACTCTCCAAATTCGTAATCAAAGAATTCATCAATAGCGCCTGTATAAATCAAATTATCATATTCAATTTCATTAATTATATTTTTGAAATCGGTATTCAATTTAAGTTCGATATTAGGATTATCAAGCAATCTTTCGAATATTTTTGCATATCCTTCTAATGGTATGCCTTGATATTGATCTTGAAAGTATCGGTTATCTCTATTCAAAAGAATCGGAACGCGGTTTGCAACAGACGGATCCAATTCATCAGGAGTAATCCCCCACTGTTTTAGGTTATAGCCAAGAAACACATTTTTATAAATATAATCTGCGAGAAATTTCAAATCATTATCTTTTGATTGCAAGAGCTTGAAGATGGGAATTTTTAAACCAAACTGATAATTTTCAAGTAATTTTTTTTCAATCTTTTTTGCATAATTAGGCGGGAAAAGCTGATAAAGAGAATTAAAATTGAATGGAATAGTAACAAGTTCCCCATCAATCATTGCAAGCACTTTGTGGAAATAATATCTCCAATCTGTAAATTGCGAAATATATTCCCAGACTTTCTTTGAATTTGTGTGGAAAATATGTGGACCGTATTTGTGAATAGTTATCCCTAATCCATTGCGATAATCGTAGCTATTCCCACCAATATGAGCCCGGCGGTCAATAATAAGAATCTGCTTATGCAATTGAGTAGCAATTCTTTCGGCAATCACAGAACCTGCAAATCCTGCACCAACAATAAGATAATCGTATTTCATTTTTTTAACATCATTTTAATTTCAGAAATAGTCACAGTCTTTAATAATAAATTTAACGAAATAAATATGCCAATTGATAAAATCATCGATAATACAGCGTAAAGCAAATTATAATGTATAAATAAAAACGGCAAAGTCGAAATTGATGCAATACCAAAATATTTCAAGTAATCGAAAAATAAAATTGTGTGGAAATCACGATAAAATATAATTGCAACCACTATAAACACTGCGAGTTCGCATAAGACAGAGGCAACTGCTGCACCATTTTCGCTCAAAATAGGAATAAGAATGATATTTGCGGTAACCCCCACAATTAATCCCGCCAAATTTGAAAAGAATATTTGACGTTCCTTGTCCCAAGCAATCAATGGTGAATATAGCGTAAGTGTATAATAAACAATCATATTAGAAATCATCAGAAATCTAATTACGCTCAAACTCCGAGAGTAGTCCTTACCGAATAGCATTGTGACAAATTCTGCAAATACAAATATAAAAAGAGAAATATAAGTTCCAAAAGAAAAATTTAAACGAGAGAAATTTTTAACCATCCGCAGCCTGTCGGGATTTGATTTCTTTTCGGGAAATATGGGAAAAAACACATTTTGCAAAATGGAAGATAGCAACCCCGCAACAATAAGAATATTGTATCCCGCTGAAAATATTCCCGTCTCAAATTTCGTTTTCTCGAATCCTAGCAAAATCATCCCAAAATTCCCGTAAATAGCAACAAATAATAATGATAATGCAATAGGCGTTGAACTTTTTAGGAGCTTTTTCCAAAATTCTATATCAAATTCAAACGAAATTTTTCCAATTTTCCTACTATAATAGAAAATAAGCCATAATGTGTTAATCAAAGTGTTCGCAACAATAATTACAACAGCAAGTATTGTATCATCAGGACTTTCAATAAATACGAGAATACCGCAAAAATTTAGCACATTCACAATTATTGTTCGCATTGCAAAAACTTCCATTTTTTGAAGCCCTTGAAATGTCCAATTGAGCAACAATGCATTAGAAAAAATGTTGACACCCATAACTGCCAGAATAATTTTCTCGTAAATTGACTTATCAAGGAGTGCAATCACAATTAGCAAAATAAAATAAACAAGCAATGATGAAAAAAAACGAATTGTGAAGATATTATTAACAATCTGTTTTATATTCGACGGGTTTTTTGCAACTTCGCGTGTTCCAATCGAATCAAGCCCAAAAGAAGCAATTATAAGAAAAATTGCAACAAAGGATTTGGAGAAGCCAATCGCACCAAAGCCTATTGGTGAGAGAGCTCTTGCAAGATATAGCGTATAAATAAAAGTAAGAATCCTACTTACAATTTCAGCTGCTGTAAGACTAAATATATTTTTAACAACTACTCTTGCATCAGCCATTAAAATTCCTTTCGGAGTAATTCATTAAGACTTATTTTCGAGGATGTTTTCTCATCTTTATATTTTATTATTATTGGAGTATAAACAGAAAGATTGTTCTGATTGGCAAATTCAGTATTTATTGCACGGGAACCAGAAACAACGACGGCGTTTTCGGGAATTTCCAGAGGCGAGTTTTCGCTTGCCTTAATTATTTTATCATTAACAATATCATAGACTTTCATCGAGGCATTCAATATGACACCCGTTCCGAGAACTGCACCTCTATGCACAATCACACCTTCATAAACACCACAATTCCCACCAATCATCACATCATCTTCAATAATTACAGGCATTGCATTTATTGGTTCAAGTACACCACCGATTTGAGATGCTGCGCTAAGATGAATATTTTTCCCTAATTGGGCGCAACTCCCCACAAGTGCATGAGAATCAATCAAAGTCCCACTATCAATATAAGCACCGATATTTACATAGGCAGGGGGCATAATTATCACATTTGGGGCAATATAGGAACCCGAACGTATACTTGTGCCTCCAGGAACAATTCGGACTTTATCATTTAATGTGAAATAATGCAGTGGCAAAGTAGATTTATCGTAATATTTATACATATCATCAGCTGAGTAATCCATCATTTTGCCAAATTTAAAGAGCAGCGATATTCCGCTTTTTACCCAAGTATTAACAATCCATTCACCCGTTTCATTTTTTTGGGCTGCCCTAATTTCCCCACGATTTAGTAATTCAAGAAATGAACGGACAAAATCATTAAAATCGACTAATTCTTCCTTGCTTATTTCGTCAAACTTGAGGAAGTATTTTATTTTTTCAATATATTCATTCATTTTGTTTAATTTAAAAAAATCAAAATTACACATTTATGAAAAATTTACTTAAAGCTGATGGAGGACTTTATGGACGATGAAAAAAAGCAAAGTGCAGAATCCAATGATGAACATCTTGATATTGAGAAATTGTTATCACCTGAGGAATATAATCAACTCATTAAAAATGAACCTATAGCACAACAAAAAAACTATTCTTCAAATATTATCAAATCAAAAGATGCTCAACGTGAATATCCCACCTTTGAGGATTATGCGAGCGAAGACAATGAATCGACCACTCCTGCTGAAGAAGAAAATGTATCTGACAAATCTTCTCAGGAATATCTTATTCGGAATTTCAAAGATTTCCTTGTTCTTCCGAGAATTGCGGGAGCACAGCCTTCAGGAACTTCGCGTATAATTCACAATCAATCTTCCGAGAGCAAGCAGAATGCAAATGAATCAGATAGCACTCCACAATTTCAGGAGCTTCTAACGGGCGAAACCTCAGTTATAATCAATCGCAATACTGCTGGTGAAATTGAAAGCATCGAAGTATATTGTAAGGATGGCGAGAAAGTTTTAATTCGCTTTGATTTTGATGACAATAGCAATACTACAAATGAATTGCAGTAATTTCGTAATTTTGCAAATAACATAACACAAATTATTAATGGATATAAACCTCTTTTTTAATCACACATTCAAAGAAAATGAAAATCAATTTGCTAATTCAATTGTAGTGATGTGCGACGTTCTTCGTGCAAGCTCCACAATTTGTTCAGCCCTTTATAATGGGGCAAAAGAAATAATACCCACGACCAATTCCGAGCAAGCAATGAACATATATGTGGGTTTGGATAGAGAGAGCCGATTTGTTGGAGGGGAGCAGAATTTGCAGAAGCCTTCAGGATTTGATGCAGGAAATTCCCCTACTGAGTATACAAAAGAGAAAGTAGCAGGCAAGACAATTATTTTGACAACTAGCAATGGAACACCCTTATTTACAAAAGCGAAATCTTCCAAAGTGAGACT
>DIEP01000151.1:0-13588 GCA_002418685.1 Ignavibacteria bacterium UBA5771 | reverse complement strand
TGATTTGCGCAGGGAATTCGGGCTCATTTTCTTATGAAGATGCTCTATGCCTTGGCGGATTAGTCGAACATCTATTGCAACTTGATCCTTCTTCGAAATTGAACGATTCAGCAAGAGCATCACGCAATTTATTTCTTTTCCATAAAGATGATTTATTTGGATTTTTAAGAACTTGCGATCATGCTCAAAAATTAATCCAACATAATCTTGAAAATGACCTTGATATTTGCTTCACTTGGAATCTCTTTCCCGTTCTCCCTGTTGTTGAAGGATTAAGCATAAAAAAATCAAATATATAATAAATTTTTATATATTTGTATTTACAGCATAAAGAAAATTGAAAAATGAAATCAAGAAAAAAAGAAATCTCTGCAAATGCCGATGATTTCAAAGATTCGCAGTCAACACAAAATGATAAGAATCTCAATGGTGAGAAAAATGGGAAAATTACGGATGTCCTTCACCCATTTAAAACACAATTGAGAATAATATCCGTTCTTATTTTTCTCTTTTCTTTATTAGTCATATTGACAATTCTATCTTATACTCGTCAAGATATCGCTGTATCAAGTATTTCGTTTAATGATTTATTTAGAATTATCCAAAAAGATCCTGTCATATTAGCCCGCCAATCAATCACTCAGAATTGGCTCGGACTTTTGGGAGCGTATATTTCAAATGCTTTGATAAATGGCACTTTCGGTTATGCTGTAATTATAATACCCTTGCTTTTAATATATTTTTCGATTGAATTATATAAGAAGCTCTCGATTTCCGCTCGCTTTGTTTCCAATGCTTCATTTGCTTTACTTATGACCTTGCTAATCTCAGGTTTTTGTGGGGTATTATCAAAATTTAGCTGGATTGGATTAATTCCCTTTGAATGGTCAGGAAAAGTCGGATATTTCCTCGCTGCGATTATTACGAGTGCCTTTGGAACCACTACAAGCTTGATTTTATTTATTCTCATAATATTTATTTCTATTTTCTATAAATTAGATTTTAAATTTTCAACTATTATTTCAAGCATCTTTAGAGGAATAAAAGACACCTTTAAAAAAGAACCACGCCTTGATAGTGAGCCTAAATCGCAGGAAAATGTGGATAGCGAAGCCAATAATATTAATGATTTTAATATTTCAAATCAATCAAGCACTATTCAGGAACAAAGCAAACCCATAGAATCTACTAAACCTATTGAAACAGCCACTCCTAAACCCGAGAATTTGCGAATACTCATCAATCCAACACAAACAGAGCCAACACAAGCAAATCCCTTGCGAACGTTTGTTCCGAAAATTCAACAAATTGATTTTGCTAAAATTACCGTTAGCAATCCTGAAATTCAAAAAGAAATCAATAAAGAATTAAATTTAAAAAATAATGACCAAGTTGTAAATCCGAGCATTGAAGATAAAAATGAAGTAACACCTGAAGACATCAAAAATGAACCAATACCGAATAAAACCGAACCACCAATCATAAAAGAAAATACTCCTCCAAATGAAGAAATTGAAATTAGTAAAGCACCTGAAATAGCTGAAATAGAGGTTCCGAAAATCGATTTAAACGAAACTATTAATCAAATTGTAAAGGAAAAAATCAAACAAGCATCTTCTGAACAAGATAATCCCAAAAATACACCTGTAACACAAGATAAACCGCCCGTTTCAATCAAGATCAATAAAACAAATGAAAATAAGACAGAAAACGATTTGCAGTCATTGATCTATACGGATTATTGGGATGAGCGAATAAGCTACACTTTTCCAAGTATTGACTTGCTCACTCCACCATCAACCCAAAATATTGTTTCACGCGAGGAGTTAGAGCTGAATGCAAGAATATTGCAGGAAAAATTAGAAACTTTCAAGATTGTTATTGATAATATGACGATAACCCCGGGTCCTGTGGTCACGCAATATGAATTTGTGCCTGCACCGGGAATAAAAATCAGCCGAATCGAGGCTCTTGCAGACGATTTGGCAATGGCATTGAAAGCAAAGGGTATTCGCATTATTGCACCTATTCCTGGGAAGGGAACTGTTGGCGTCGAAATACCAAATTCAAAACCATCAATTGTTCGATTTAGCGAAGTTGTCACATCTGATAAATTCCAAAAGACAACAGCACGCTTGCCTATTGCTCTTGGAAAAACCATAAATGGCGAAGTCTTTATCGAGGACTTAACTCGAATGCCACATCTTTTGATTGCAGGCTCCACAGGTTCAGGCAAAAGCGTTGGAATTAACACGATAATAAATTCACTGCTATATAAGATTCATCCATCAGAATTGAAATTCGTAATTATTGACCCAAAGAAAGTGGAACTTTCTCAATATTCTATGTTAAGCCAGCATTACCTTGCAACCTCACCTGATATAGATGACGTGATTATCACAAATCCAAAAGATGCGGTAATTGTGCTTAAAGCAGCAGTTCGAGAAATGGAACATCGTTATGATATCCTTGCCGACGTTGGGCAGAGAAATATTTATGATTATAATCAAAAAATCAAGCAAGGTATTCTTCCAAAAAGCGATAAAATGCTTCATTATCCGATGCCTTATATTGTTGTGATTGTTGATGAATTGGCTGATTTGATGCTGACTGCTTCCAAAGAAATTGAAGAGCCAATAACACGGCTTGCTCAAATGGCTCGTGCAGTTGGAATTCATCTTGTGATTGCCACACAGCGACCATCTGTGGATGTAATTACAGGCTTAATCAAAGCAAATTTCCCCGCAAGGGTAGCGTATTTAGTTGCTTCGCGAATCGATTCAAGGACAATTCTTGACCAGCAAGGTGCAGAGCAATTGTTGGGCAATGGCGATATGTTAATTATGCCACCAGGCACTCCGAAGCCAATTCGCGTGCAGAATGCTTTCATCTCCACTGACGATGTCGAACGGATTTGCGAAATGATTGGCAAACAACAGGGATACTCTGAACCTTATTTGCTTCCAAGTTTGGAAGATGATAACACAAGAGATAGGGACCTTGATTATGGCAACCGAGACCCACTTTTTGAAGATGCGGCTCGATTAATTATTCAAATGCAACAAGCATCTGTTTCGATGCTTCAGAGACGGATGAAAATTGGTTATGCTCGTGCAGGGCGAATTATGGATGAACTTGAAGCAGCTGGTATTGTCGGATCTTCTAAAGGGAGCAAAACGCGCGATGTTCTTCTCGAAAGCGAAAGCCAACTCGAAGCTTACCTTTAATCAAAATTTCGATTATCTTATTGTTGGTTTGGGAAATCCAAAGCCTCATTACTTCAATAATCGCCATAATATTGGTTATTCGATTGTGCAGAAAATTATTGAAGAAAAGAACCTGAAAATTTACGATAATTCAAAATTTTACACACTTTATTTAGAGGAAACCCAGGATCACAAGGTATTATTTGCACTTCCTTTAACTTATATGAACGAATCAGGCATTGCAATTAGAAAGATTATCGCAAAGCACAAAATTCCAATTGAAAAAGTTGTCGTGATTGTGGATGAATATAATTTCCCTCTCGGTAAAATTCATTTGAAGCAGAGCGGAAGCGATGGTGGGCATAATGGAATTGCTTCAATAATCACAGAATTGCAAAATCCTAATTTCATTCGTTTACGTTGCGGAATATCGCGAAATTTTGGACCTGGCGAACTAATCGATTATGTTTTATCTGATTTTTCCCCCGAAGAAATTCCACTTGTTAATGCAATGCGGGATAAGGCAGAACGCGGGATTTATTATTTAATAGAAAACGGTTTGGCACGTGCAAGTTCTGATATAAACGCAAACAAGATTTAATTTGACTTATTTCTTAATTTAGTAGAATTATAAATCGAATTTCTTATGAATCAACTTATTCTCGGTGATTGCCTTGAAGTTATGAGAAAAATGGATTCCGAATCCATTGATTTAATTTATTTAGACCCTCCTTTTTTCTCTAATCGCAATTACGAAGTAATTTGGGGAGACAAAGGCGAAGTGCGTTCCTTTGAAGATAGATGGAGCGGAGGGATAGAGCATTATATTGCATGGCTAAAAGAAAGAGTTACAGAGATGCACAGACTTTTAAAACCAACCGGAAGTATTTATTTACATTGCGATTATCATGCTAATTCATATATAAGAGTTTATATACTCGATAAAATCTTTGGGGAAAATAATTTTCATGGTGAAATTATATGGGAAAAAATTAGAGTTAAAAAAGCTCAAAGTAAAGAAATTCCAAATATTCATGATACTTTATTTTGTTATTCGAAATCAAATAAATATTTATATTATCCACCAAAAACTGAAATTAGTGAAACATATAAAAAGTCTCATTATAATCAAATAGATAGTATAACAGGTAAAAGATATCAATTAGTTTCATTATTACAGCAAGGACAAGGTCCTGCAAGATTATTTGGAGATAAATTACTATTACCACCAGAAGGTAAACATTGGATATGGTCACAAGATAGAATTGATTTAGCTATAAATAATGGAATAATTGTATTTACTAATCCTAAAATTCCAAGATATAAAAGATTTCTTGAAGAATCAGAAGAAAAAGGAATACCAGTTGGAGATATTTGGATGGATATTATACCAGTAAATTCTCAAGCTTCAGAAAGAATAGGTTATCCTACTCAAAAACCTGAAGCATTACTTGATAGAATAATAAAAATGTCTTCAAATGAAGGTGATACTGTTTTAGATCCTTTTGTTGGCGGAGGAACAACCGTTGTTGTTGCAGATAAATTAAACAGAAATTGGATTGGGATAGACCAATCTGTTCAGGCGATAAAAGTTTCCGAATTCAGATTGAACAAGCAGCAAGGATTATATTCTGCACCCTTCGTAGTTCAATTGCATAAATATGATTATGACACACTTTTCAATCAAAATCCAAAGATATTTGAAACATGGATAGTTGAAAGATTTGGCGGAAGACCAAATATGAAAAAAGGGAGCGATAAAGGAATCGATGGTAAAATGCAGGATGGAACTCCAATACAAGTAAAACAAAGCAATTCTGTTGGTTCTTTACCAATTAGACAATTAGTAACTGATGCAAGAGCAAATGATAAAATGGTTTATGAAAAAAATATTTTAGAAGGCAAACCAATTGCATATTTTATCGCGTTTTCTTTTGGCAAAGGAGCAATTCAGGAAGTTGCAAGATTGAAAAACGAAGAAAATATCATTATAAAATTAGTAACAGTAGAAGAAATCGTTCCAATAGCAAAGAAACCAAAACTAAATGTATCCATAAAAGATCTTGGAGCAGATGGAAAAGGTCATCGTGAAATAGAATTTACAGCAGAAGCAGAAAGCGAAACGGAAATCGAGTTCTATGCTTTCGACTTCGATTATAATGAAGAAACCAAAATTTTTTCCGCAGAAGAAATACTAAACAAAGATGGCAAAGCCACAAACAAATTTAAAGCAGGCACTCACACCATCGCAATAAAAGTAATTGATTCCGAAGGACTCGAAGCAATGGAAGTAATAAAGATAAAAGTCAACGGAGAAGTGGAAAGGGAATAAGAATAGTTGAAAATGAAAAGAACTCTTGGTGAGCAGAGGCGTCCCTGTCTGGCACACCAAGAGGAACACCCCCTTACCCCCTCTTACGAAGAGGGGGAATAATTCCCATCTTGCAAATAGAATAGGGACACATCAAAAGTGTTTCTACAATAGTTGATAATGAAAAGAACTCCTGGTGGCACAGATGTCCCCGCCTGGCACACCAAGAGGAACACCCCCTTACGAAGAGGGGGAATATTGAAACTTTCCCCTATTACGAAGAGGGGAAAGATTGAAACTTTCTCCTATTATGAAGAGGGGGAGTAATGTAATTCCCACCTTGCAAATAGAATAGGGACACATCAAAAGTGTTTCTACAATGGAACAATTTTATGTTCCAAAAATTATTATTTAATTCCTTAAATAATCTTCAATTCCTTGCCAATTTTGATAAACGCATTGATAGCGCGATTGAGATGCTCTAATTCGTGAGCAGCTGAAATCTGCACTCTGATTCTATCTTTATGCAAAGGCACAACAGGAAAAGAAAATGGCGTTACATAGATACCTTCATCCAGCAATCGATTTGCAAATTCAACAGCAAGTTGCGAGCTATTTTCAAATTTGCCAAACATTATCGGGGTAATAGGATGAACGCCTGGAAGAATATCAAAACCTGCATCAGTCATTGCTTTGCGAAATACTTGAGTGTTTCGTTCTAATTTATCCTTCAAGTCAGTCGAGGAACTCAGCAGATCTAATGCTGCAATTGTTCCTTCAACAACTGCGGGAGCGACTGTATTTGAAAATAAATAAGGTCGAGCATTGTTTCGCATCCAATCAACTATTTCTTGCGAGCTGACAATTGCGCCACCCGATGCTCCTCCAAGTGCTTTGCCAAAAGTTGTTGTAATAATATCAACTCTTCCCATAACATTATTGAACTCGTGAGTTCCGCGTCCGGTTTTCCCCACAAATCCTGTGGCGTGGCTATCGTCGACCATTACGAGTGCATCGTATTTCTCGGCTAAATTGCAAATTTCGTTTAATTTAGCGATATCGCCATCCATAGAAAATACACCATCTGTGGCAATCACTTTGAACCTTACGCCGCTTTCATTTGCCTCTTTCAAGCATCTTTCAAGCCCCTTTGCCATTTTGCCTGTTGCGGGATCAACTTCTTCGACATCTCGCATATCGCTATGCTTATAAATCCATCGATTTGCTTTTGATAACCTTACGCCATCAATAATTGACGCATGATTGAGCGAATCGGTAATGATTGCATCGTTTTCTTTGAATAATGGTTCAAAGACTCCGCCATTAGCATCAAAACATGATGAAAATAAAATTGCATCTTCCATACCGAGGAAATCAGCTAATTTTTTCTCGAGAACTTTATGTCTATCTTGCGTGCCACAGATAAATCGCACCGAGGAGAGACCAAATCCACGAGAATCAATACCCTTATGCGCTGCTTCAATTAATAATGGATGAGAAGAAAGTCCAAGATAATTATTGGCGCAAAAGTTTAGCACTTTCTTGCCTTTCACAATTATTTCAGGACCTTGTGGGCTTTCGATTATTCTTTCGTGTTTATATAAGTTTTTATCTTCGAGTTGCTTTAATTCGCCTCGAAGGTATTCTTTCATAGAATTTTGCATTACTGCACCTTGAAATTAATAATTTGTAAAAAGTAAATTGAGAAAAACGAAAATTATGAAATTTTATCTAATTTTTTAAATTCTTCCTTTAAAAATTTCCCCGTAAGACTCTTAGGATTTTTGGATATATCAATGGGAGTGCCAGTGGCTATTACATATCCCCCTTTTTGACCACCTTCGGGACCAAGGTCAATAATCCAATCGGCGAATTTGATTACGTCCAAATTATGCTCAATCACAATCACAGTATTTCCCTTCTCAACAAGATTATCAAGCATTTTGAGAAGTATCCGCACATCATCAAAATGCAAGCCAGTTGTTGGTTCATCAAGCAAATATAATGTTTTCCCTGTGCTACGTTTGGATAATTGTGTTGCAAGTTTCACTCTTTGTGCTTCTCCGCCTGATAGAGTGGGAGATTGCTGCCCGAGTTTAATATATCCAAGCCCGACATCTTTGAGAGTGGCTAATTTTCTTTGGATGTTTGGTATTTCAGAAAATAACTCATTAGCTTCATCAATTGACATATCGAGCACATCAGCAATAGATTTATGCTTGAATTTAACTTGTAGCGTTTCCTCATTATATCTTTTCCCTTGGCAAACATCACACGGAACATAAATATCAGGCAGGAAATTCATTTCAATTTTTTTAATACCTGCACCTTGACATGCTTCGCATCTTCCTCCTTTCACATTGAATGAGAACCGCCCGCTTGCATACCCGCGAATTTTTGCTTCGGGCAACATTGCAAAAACATCTCTGATATAAGTAAACATACCCGTATAAGTAGCAGGATTGCTCCTTGCGGTTTTGCCAATTGGGGATTGGTCAATTTCTATCACTTTATCGATATTTTCGATCCCTTCGACTCTTTCATAAGGCAGAGGTTGGCTTTTTGAATTAAAGAAATGATTAGCAAGTATTGGGTAAAGTGTATCGTTTATCATACTCGACTTGCCTGAACCCGACAATCCTGTTATGCAAATAAATTTTCCAAGAGGAATTTGGAGATCAATATTTTTTAAATTATTACCTTTTAAACCGAAGAGATTTAAATAAAGACCATTTCCCTCGCGGAATTTACCCGCAAAGCCATTATTCCTTGTTATTTGTTTTATATTTTTTAAATATTGAACAGTTAGGGAACTATCGATTTGTGCTTGGGTTAATTTGTTCAGATTATGAGTATCAGCTTGGAGTATAACTTCCCCACCAAGTACTCCTGCACGAGGTCCAATATCAATAAATTGGTCAGATTCCTCAATCATTGTTCGGTCATGCTCGACGACAATCACAGAATTTCCTAAATCCCGTAATTGTTTCAATGAATCTATCAATTTATGATTATCTTGTGGGTGCAGTCCTATGCTTGGTTCATCCAAAACGTAAGTAATACCGACAAGTTGCGAGCCAATTTGCGAAGCAAGGCGAATCCTTTGCGATTCCCCACCCGAAAGGGTTTGCGAGGGTCTCGAAAGCGATATATAGGTCAATCCAACATTTTTGAGAAAAATCAAGCGAGATACTATTTCTTTTAGGATAATATTTGAAATATCCTTTTCTCTTGGTGTTAGCTGAGTTTGTAATTTTTTGAAATACGCGATTAAATGTTCAACATCTCTTGAAACAATATCATCAATGTTATTACCATAAATAAAGACATTGAGAGATACATTTTTTAAGCGTTTTCCATTGCATTCGGAACAAGTCTTTCGCACAATGAATTTGCGGACATGCGTTTCGACAGCACGCATTGGCGGATTCTCGAGCAATTCTTTGAGTAATGGAATAATCCCGTGATAACTTTGAGTCATCGAGTGAGAAGAATTTCTGCGCGGATAATCAACCACAACGTTATTATCCATTGCCCCGTATAGTATTTTATTAAGATCATCATCGCTTAAGTCTTTAACGGGTTTTGTTAAATCAATTCTATGTTTCAGTGCGAAGGCGTTCAACTGTTTCCACAGCCAAAAATTTTTCCCTTTTGCAAGCGTTGTAATTGCACCATCTGCGATTGATATATTTTTATCGGGAATAAGCAAATCAGTATCGAATGTATCGATTTCTCCAAGCCCTTCGCAAGTGGGACAAGCCCCATAAGTAGAATTAAATGAAAAATTATTAGGAGAAAGCTTATCGTATGCCCTTCCACAATTCGGACAAGAATATTTTGTCGAATATGTCTTCTCCGACCAAGTTCCATTTGGCTCTTGGATAGATAAGAAACATACATCTTCACCTCTATGCAGAGCAATCTCAATAGAATTCGAGATGCGCATCTCTTGATTATGTGAAATTTCCAGTCTATCCACAACAAGCTCTATATCGTGAATTTTATAGCGTTCCACTTGCATCCCATTTCGCAAATCGCGTATTTGACCATCGACGCGGACCTTGGTATAACCTTCTTTAATCAATTGATTAAACAGTTCTTTATAATGACCCCGACGCGAACGGACAAGAGGCGATAGAATTTGCACAAGTTTGCCATCATATTTTTCTAATATTTCGCGTATAATTTGGTCAAGAGAATGCTCGACAACAGGAAGATGGCAATCCACACAATATTGCACACCAATTTTAGCAAAAAGCAATCGCAGATAATCATATATTTCTGTAATAGTTCCAACAGTCGAGCGAGGAGAATTACCGCTGGTCTTTTGCTCAATTGAAATTGCGGGAGAAAGCCCTTCGATGCGGTCGACGTCAGGTTTTTTCAGCACATCCATAAATTGCCGAGCATAAGGAGACAGGCACTCAATATAACGCCTCTGCCCTTCTGCATATATTGTATCAAAGGCAAGACTTGTTTTCCCCGAACCAGATATTCCCGTAATAACGACAAATTTATCACGCGGTATATCTATATTTATATTTTTTAAATTATGTTCTCTTGCTCCACGTATAATAATTTTATCAAATTCCGAATTTGGAGCATCCTTCAATTTGCTTTTAGCCATTTAATTAAGTTCAATTAAATAAAATCTATAAAATTAAGAAAAAATAATGTAAGAATATGATAAGACGAATTCCCAGAGATATAAGATATAAATGATAGGAGCAGAAATTGTCCGATATTTAGAAAATGTCCTCTATTTTAAAGTATGACATTTGGCATTTATAATACAGTTCATTGCATTCTTTCCTAACTTTAATAATATTTAAAATAAATACTCAAAAATTCCTTATTTTTGTATATTAATAAAATTCCACCTAAGAAATTAATAATTAATAAATATAAACCATTGACACGTAATAAATATTATATTCTCTTTTTGATTGCATTATTCAGCATCTTGCTTCTCAATTCGGCGTCAGCATTTGAGAATACGGATGCAAAGGTCGCATCAAATCATAATCCAATTTTATCATTTGTTTCAGAGGATCCAAATGTTAATAATGACGTTAATAATATTACAAAAGATTTGGAAAACAAGTATAATAATGCTACTGATCAAAAAGAGAAATTATCACTATTATTTGAAATTTGTGAAATATATTCGAAAGATGCAAGTCAAGAGATTTATAAATACGCATTAGAGGCATATTCTATAGCCCAAAAATTAAATGATGTCGAGGGACAAATTAAAGCACTCAAATATTTAGAATATTATAATTATTTAATCGGGAATTATTCAGAATCTGTTCAGAAATTATTAGATGCTTCTAATTTAGCAACTAAATATAAACTCAAAAGAGACCAAATCGAGATTAATATTCGGCTTGGAGATAATTATAGAGCATTAACAAATATTTCGAATTCTATTTCCACCCTCAAGAACGCATTATCCGAAGCCATTAAAATTAATGATACATTTCTTATAGCGCGTGCATATAATCGATTAGCTGCGACCTATTTTGAAATTATGAAAGATCCAACGGTAAGGGACACAACAATATATTATGCCATGAAATCGCAGGATTTAGCACGTAAAATAAATGATACTGCATTAATAATAAACAATTTAAATATACTTGGTGCATGTTATGGCGAGGTTTTAAATGACCATAACAGGAAGGCAATAAACACATTACTCGAAGCATTCAGCCTCGCTAAACAATTCTATGACAAAGAATCTATATCTGTGATATGTTATCATCTTACAAAAATGTATTTTCTTGAAAATAATACTGATAGCGCTTATTATTTTGCAAATTATGGTTATCAAATTGCCAAAGCTGCCAATATTAAGTCAGTATTATCTGTATTGTCGCTTAGTCTTGCATCATATTATGAAAAAATAGGCCGATTTGACTCTGCATATAAATATCATCAAGAATTCCATAATTATTTTGAAGAAGTGAATAATAATAAACTTGGATATAAAATCAAGACTATTCTCCAAGAAAACCAAAAAAAGCAAGATGATTTAAAAGAAGAGATACAAGCACGATCAAGAATGTTACGTACTACCGTGTTTGTTATGAGTATAATATTATTAGCATTCATTTCTGTTGTATTGTTTCTGAGACATAAACATAGTGAGCAGTCACGAGCCTTGCTTCAAACACAATTAAAAACTATTGAATTGCAAAACTCTGAACTTGAAAAGAAAAATCAAATCATTATAGAACAGAATAATGAATTGAAAAGATCGAATAGTGACAAGGATAAATTGTTTTCAATAATATCCCACGATTTAAAGAATCCAATTGGAAATTTGAACTCTTCTTTGTCTCTACTCATCCATAATTGGGAAATTCTTGATGATAATGAAAAGCGCGAATTAATAAGTGAATTAGAGAAATCCAATCAAAATGTGCTGATATTACTATTTGATTTGCTTGACTGGGCAAAATCTCAGCAAGGAAAGATTACAATGCAACCAAGCAATCAAGATATTAATTTCATAATTAAACAAAATATTGAATTTGTTCAAAAAATAGCTCAAGAAAAGGGAATTCATATAGACGCAGACTTACAAAACGATGCAGTAGGTTATTATGACACAGCAATGATTAATACTGTTATTAGAAATCTAATTACAAATGCTATAAAATTCACTAATCGAGGCGGGAAAATAACTATAAAAAGTAAAACAGATAATAATAAGTTGATAGTCAGTGTTGCAGACACAGGTGTTGGAATTACTGAGGACAATTTGAGAAAATTATTTTCTGAGGATGAAATATTTTCCACAGTTGGGACAGGAGGAGAAAAAGGGACAGGTTTTGGGTTAATACTTATTAAGGAGTTCATTGATAAAAATAACGGTCAATTGCAAGTCGAAAGCCAATTGGGCATCGGCACAAAATTTACATTTCAATTACCAACAGAAGAAATAAATGAATAAATCTAAGAGAATTTTATCGCTCTATAATAGCTTGCAAAATACTTATTCTACAATAGTGAACAATAATCCACTCGGATTGGAATTGCAATATATTAGCACTATAAACTCTTCTATTGAATATGATAGCAAGATTGAAAGTTTCAATGAGAAAAGCATTGAAGAATTCAGAAGCCAATTTGAAGAAATTGTTGATCAGATAGATGAAATTGCTATTGTTTTCCCTGCTGATTTAATAATGGTATCACAGTTCCCATTTGATTCAAAAATACCGCAAGAAAATATTAAATCCCTTTTGGATATTGAAATAAAGAAAGCATATCCAACGCTTAATATAAATGATTTTACAATTCATACATATACTTTGGAAGGTAATATTAATCAGCCACAAACAATAATGTGCGTGATAATCCCAAATATTGAGATACATCATTACAAAGAATTTTTCCAAAAGTATAATAAAAAAATTATTTCTGCGAATGTGTCGCAAATTTCTGCTGCTAATTGTTTTTTTTATAATTATCCTGAATATAGAAATATAACAACTGCAATTGCGGGAATACAGGGGAATTTCATCGATTTCACAGTTATTGCAAACTCGAAAATTCTATACTATAATTTGCTTTCTTATCAGCAGAATATTGATATACCACAAATTTTATCAAATGAAATTTCAAAAGCTCAAAGCAAAAGCATAAATAAAATAGATAATGGGCTGTTCTGTTATGGAGAGGACTTGACAAATGATTTATTTTCTGAGATAACCGAATCTTTGAGGGTAGCAAAAATAAGCTGTCGCAAATTGAACGCTTTTAGAATGATGCGAACAAATTTAGGAAATGAGGAAATCGAGTATTGCAAACGCTCTATGCATATTTTTCCTCCTGTGATAGGTTCAACTCTACCACCATTTTTCGAATCATCAAATCTCTAATTTATGCGAATAATATCCGGAATCTACGGAGGTCGAGTGCTATCAGGGAAGATACCGGCAAATATTAGACCCACAACGGACTATGCAAGAGAATCGTTATTCGACACACTAGGCTCATTGATAGATATTGAGGGTAAAGTATTTCTCGATTTATTCGCAGGCACAGGAGCAGTTGG
>DIEP01000154.1 GCA_002418685.1 Ignavibacteria bacterium UBA5771 | reverse complement strand
AAAAAAGAAGAGAAATCTAGATTACCCAGTTATTGCGAACTTGTATTCTTGCAAGTAGATTCTTCCTCATCTCCGATTTGCTTTACAATTTAGAAACGCTTTCAAAAATTTAAATCGAAAAAATGATAAAAAAATATGTCGCTTTCTTAATTTGCAATTTTTAGGATTGCTAAATGCAAAAACTACGCATATCAGTTATTGGTGCGGGACATCTTGGAAAAATCCACACAAAACTTTGGAAATCAAATGAAAATATCGAACTTGTTGGAATATATGATATTGATCCAAAAGTTTCAGCTCAAATCGCCCGAGAATTCTCTTGCAAACAATTTAAATCTCTCGACGAAGTTATCACTAATTCCGATGCTGTGACTATTGCCACGCCTACATCAAATCATTATCGAACTGCCCGCCAAATGCTTGAACATAAGATTCATTGTTTTATCGAAAAGCCAATCACAAGCACATATAAAGAAGCTCAGCAATTGCTATTGCTTGCGGCGGAACATAAGGTGTTAATACAAGTTGGGCATGTCGAGCGGTTCAATCCCGCCTTAATTGCACTGAATAATGAAGAGATTAGCCCAATTTTTATCGAAGTGCATCGGCTCAGTCAATTTAAACCGCGAGCGACAGACGTTTCAGTTATTTCCGATTTAATGATTCATGATATTGATATAATGCTTTGGCTGGTGCGATCCCAAATTAAGCGGATACAAGCAAATGGCGTTTCGGTTCTGACAAATACGCCTGATATTGCTAATGCCCGTATAGAATTTGAAAACGGAGCAGTTGCTAATCTAACTGCATCGCGGATTTCTAATTCTCCAATGAGGAAAATTAGGATTTTCCAAAAAAATGCTTATTTTTCTGTTGATTTTGCCAATCAGTCAGTCGATGTTTTTAAAATTCCCGATAATAATTTTGATTTGACCCATTATCCACTTGCAATCAATTTAGGTTCAATACTCGAAGCAGAAAACCCGAAAAATATCATTTTTTATCGACCGGAAGTGCCACAATTGAACGCAATTGAAGAAGAGCAGAAGAGTTTTGTTCAATCGATTATTGAAAAATTTCCAATTGCTGTTCCCGCACAAGATGCAGCCGAAGCTGTGCGAATTGCAAATATAATTGAACGGAAAGTCCGAAAATATGAAAAGGGAATATTAAAAAGATAGATTATATCACAACCAATTTCAAAATTTTAAGCATCGAACCATCATTTGCTTGGATTTTGATAAAATATATTCCTGATTGCAAGTCGTCTGTTTTTACTTCTAATTGCATATTCCCGTTGCTTAAATAATTTGAATATATGTCTCTGACTTTTCGGCCTAACTCATCAAAAAGCGATATTTCGAGATTTGCATAATTATTTAGATGAAAATTAATATTTGCTTTGTCTCCTTTTGCTATAGGATTTGGATAAACAGTAATATTATCATTTGAGTAAATATTTGCATCATTGACACCGAGTGTAGTTTCCTGCACTTGGCATAGCAAGGATGTTTGGTCGATTGCAATTGAATCGGGACGGAAATCAATGAAAGTTTCCAATGTGTCCTCGCGATTCGATAAATATAAATCACGATAAGTTTGCTGCGTCGAATCTTTAAAAAATAGAATTCTAATAGGCGTTTTGAAAACATTGGGGATATTCAAACCTGATTGTTTTTGTGTAATGTCTAATGTGATTTTATATTTATTATTTCCCCAATTATAGCTAAAAGCTGAAAGATTTAAAATCGGATGACCCGCCGAGAAAATCCATTGATTAAAAAATTGATCAAAATCAAAATCGGGGACTTCTTTCTTCAATGCTTCCGCGAAATCGATAGTTTCTATACTTTTGAAGGAAAATTTCTTAATGATATTCCTGAAAGCTGGAAAGAAAACGCTATCGCCGATTTGCTTTCTGAGCATATTATAAACAAATCCCGCTTTATTATAAGTTAAAATTGAAAGTGGATAAGTAAAAATGCCGTTAATTGGTACTGCATAAATTGGAATTTGATAAAGGGAAGTATCTCTGAAATAACTATAAGCAGTGTATCCCAAATAATCATCGTAGCCGGAACTCCCTGCATAAGATTCCACCCAGAGGGCTTCGCTCCAAGTTGCCCCACCTTCATTCAACCATATATCATACCATGTAGCACAAGTCATTAAATCCCCAATCCATTGGTGTGATAATTCGTGGGCAATTCCCGTTTCATACCAACCACGAAGCCAAGTGCGGTTAATAGATGTCATCGTTTGATGTTCCATTCCACCGAAATCAAAAGGTTGGACTGCAACCATCCCGTAGCTCTCGAATGGGAATTCTCCAAATAATTTGGCATACACCCCCATCATTGCTGACGTATTTCGGAAAGAATTCTCAGCATTGTATGCACCACCATCAGTTGTATCGCTTGTCCAATCTTCTCCCCAAACATAGTAAAATAAAGGAATTGAAATATTTGGATTTGTTACTTTCGTATAGGAATCTTGATGCATTTCAAATTCTGAAGCAGTGACTTGCATCAAGTATGTTGCCATAGGATATTGAGATGAGTAATGCCAGGTTCTGCTGTCAGTTGTGGTTTGCAAAGAACCCAATCCATTTGATACTGCGACAATTGGCAAATCAGGTGGAGTAAGAACAGTTACATCGAAATAAGCTTTATCATCGGGTTGGTCATTGCAAGGCATCCAGTTTCGAGCAAAAGAAGTTTCGCTCATTGTGTAAGCAATCCGATGTATTAAAAATATGGAGTCGCGTTTTGGAGGTGGTCCTTGCCCAATATATTTTCCTTGTGGATAAAGATTAAATCCCGAATTATTCTTGCCAATATATGTATAGTAGATTTCAAATGAAATAGTATCGCCTTTCAATTTTTGCGATGGGAGGTTTATAGTAAGTAAATCACCTGATTGCACATAGGTCGGTTGATATTCAAATGAAGTTGATTTGACAGAATCAATCAATTGATTAACAGCGTCAAGTTCAATTTTATTTAGTTTAATAGTATCAATAACAAGGTCGATCTTATTTATACCTTTATAATATCGGTCTGGACCTTCTGTTGTTTTCGATTTAAATATATTCCGCCAGTCAAGTGTTAAGGTGTATTTCAAAACATCATAATCGCGTTTAATAAGGGCAGACTCATCTTTTAAAATCTTGTTATTGGATTTTTTTAATTCACTTTTAAGAGAAACCTTTTTTTCAAATGGTTGGTCAATAAAAATGTAAGATTGTGAAAATAAGAGTGATGGGAAAAAAAGCAAGCAAGCAAGCAAAATATTTCTCATTAGAAATAAAAAAATTGTTAAAATTCAAAATTACTAAATTCTGCTTAAAATGTAGAGTTTATTTATGTAAACTTCTAATTTTCAAAATCTCAAAAAACATTTTTAATGAATCGTAAATTGGGCTGATCTTACTTTTTGTATCATTCCGCCATTCGACGGGTATTTCAGCTATTTTGAAATTCATCTTATGAGCTAAATAAAGGATTTCCACATCAAACCCAAATCCATCGATTTTTGCAAGGGAAAATATTTGTTTTGCAACAGAATTTTTAAACATTTTGAAACCGCATTGAGTATCATGGATGCCTCTCAATACGAGTGCACGAACAATTTTATTGAAAGTTTTTCCCATAAACTCGCGATAAAACGGTTGATGCACTTTAATTAAAGATGAATCAATTGCCCGACTGCCAATTGCTATGTGTGATCCATTTTCAAGTGATTCTTGCAGTTTATGGAATTCCGTAATTGGAGTGGAGAGATCAGCGTCAGAAAAGAGTATAAAATCACCTTGTGCTCGGGAAATACCTTCACGAACTGCGGCACCTTTTCCCGAGTTTTTGGATAATTTAATTACCTTTACTCGTGGATTGAAGCGCTGAGCAATTTCTGCTGTATTATCTT
>DIEP01000075.1 GCA_002418685.1 Ignavibacteria bacterium UBA5771 | reverse complement strand
GAACTACTATTCTATACCAAATTTCTTATAATAGCTAATAATTCATTCATAATCATTGCGGTCGCTCCCCATAGTGGGCGATTCGGATGAACCTTCCAATATGGTATTTGTATTGTTTGTTGACCTCTCTCAATTACTTTTTTATCGAGATTATCGGGGTTTAGCAAATCTTCAATAGGGACTATAATTGCCTCTTGCACTTCATCGGGATTGAGCGATAGATTTTCTTCATGTTCAGTATAACCTACAATAGGCTGGATGAATGAATCCGAAGGCAAAGCATAAAAAGGAGATAATTTGCCAATAATATTCAATTTTTCAGAAGGAATTCCAACTTCTTCAAATGTTTCGCGAAGTGCAGCTTGTGCAAAATCCTCATTTCCTTCAAGATGTCCCCCGGGAAAACTTATCTCTCCGCTATGATTTTTCAATGTATCACTGCGGAGAGTCAAAAGTACGCACAATTTATTCTTTGAATTGGGAAAAAGCAATACAAGAACCGCCGTTTGATGGGATGTTTCGTCAGGTGAAAGCTTTGGGAAATTTGGATTAAAATGCAAAGGATTCATTTCAAGATGAGCTGCCCTGCCGGGTAATTCACCATTCAATTTTTCCTTTAATTTTTCAATAAATTCATAAGAGAATTCCATTTCAGTTGCTAATCAATTCTTGAAATATTTAGAATTTCGTAATTCAGGATTCCTGCGGGAACCTTGATTTGGACTTTATCTCCAACGACCTTCCCCATCAAAGCTTTTCCGACAAGCGAAGTTACAGATATTTTATTTTTCTCAAAATCTGACTCCTCAGGTGAAACCATGTTATATTCAAATATTTCGCCATTATCAAGGTTTTTAATTTGAACCTTTGATAAAATATGGACTTTATCATAAGAGAATTGATCAGAGCTTATAACTTGAGCACTGGCAAGTATTTCGCCAATTTTGGAAATTTTCATTTCCAGCATGCCCTGTTCATCTTTAGCAGCATCATAGTCCCCATTTTCAGAAAGATCGCCATGGGAACGAGCATCTGCAATTTTTTGAGCAACTTCTCTACGCCTGACAGTTGTCAGGTATTGCAATTCATCTTCTAACTCTTGAAGTCTTTGCTTTGTTAAATAAAGTGTATCGCTCATAATTCCTCCTCACTAAAAATCTAAATTATGTAAGAAATGTCCGAGTTTATCTCGTTTTGTTTTTAAATATCTGAAATTTGTCAAATTTGGTTCAATTTCAATTGGGACTAATTCACTTACTTCCAATCCATAACTTTCCAATCCAACGCGCTTTTTAGGATTATTAGTCAGCAATCGCATTTTATGAATTCCAAGAGAAACAAGGATTTGAGCACCGATGCCATAATCACGTGAATCGGGTGGAAATCCAAGCGCTATATTTGCTTCAACTGTGTCCATCCCCTCGTCTTGCAATTGATAAGCACGAAGTTTATTGACAAGTCCAATACCTCTGCCTTCTTGTCGCATATAGACTATGACGCCATTTCCTTCTTCGGCAATCATCTCCATTGCTCGATGAAGTTGATCGCCACAATCGCAGCGAAGTGAACCGAATGTATCGCCTGTCAAGCATTCTGAATGCATACGAACGAGCACAGGTTCATCACTTTTCCACTCTCCCATTGTGATTGCTTGATGCTCTGTGCCATCTATTTTATTTCTAAAAACGTGGATCTGAAAATCACCATATTTCGTTGGGAGATTTGCACTAACGACTTTCTCTACAAGTGATTCAGTCTGGAATCTATATGCAATGAGGTCCTTCAAGGTGAAAATTTTCAAATTATATTTTTCAGCAAATTTTACTAAGTCATCTCTGCGAGCCATTGTTCCGTCTTCGTTCATAATCTCGCATAGAACGGCAACCTGCTTAAGTCCTGCAAGTCGCATCATATCAATTGAGCCTTCTGTATGCCCTGCTCTCCGAAGTACGCCACCACGTCTTGCGATGAGAGGAAATATATGACCCGGTCGAAGCAAATCTGATGGCTTTGTGTTTGGGTCAGCTAATGCTCTAACGGTTGCTGCGCGATCAAACGCTGATATTCCCGATGAAGTGCCATTTGCATAATCTACTGAAACAGTGAAATAAGTACCATGACGGGCAGAATTAGATTCAACCATTGGTTCAAGTTCAAGATCGATAGCTCGTTCTTCAGTTATGGAAGTGCAAATCAACCCACGAGCTTTCGATGCCATAAAATTTATAGTTTCAGACGTGCAGAATTCACCTGCGGCAACCAGATCTCCTTCGTTTTCACGATCTTCATCATCCATTACGATGACCATTTTTCCATTTTTAAAGTCTTCAATGACTTCTTCAATTGTATTCATATTATCCTCAAAAAAATTAAGAATGGTCGATCCACCATTCTTTAGATTATTGGAACATTCAGCCAATCGGGTTAACCCAATTGCTGATAACTATTTATTATTTTTATTTCTTACTTTGCCATTGCAAATATTATGGTTGTCTCCAAAAGAAAAAATAAATGCACAGAGTCATTGCGGGCAAATACTTCTGCGGAGCAATCTCATACTTAAACTCCCTCTCTTAATAAAAAGAGAGATTTTTGGATTGCTTCACCCTCTTAATGACTCTTTACAATCATTCATTATACTCATAATGACCTTTAAAAAAGGCATATCTGCGCTTCCCAAATTGCACATTGCAACATATCAGCTACAAGTTTATATGCTTATAAAAAATAAAAAAATGTGTTTAACACATTTTTTATTTTATCGCAAAGAAGCAAAGCGATTTAGAACTATTGAACTTTTCCTGCTATTGCAGCACGGTCAAAAGTGATGCGTGTATTCTCACCAACTTGTAAAACGTAGGTTTTATCATCTACATCTACTATCGTGCCGTGAATGCCTGCGGAAGTTATCACTTTATCGCCTTTCTTTAAAGATTGAAGCATAAGTGTATGCTCTTTCTGTCTCTTTTGCTGTGGACGAATCATAAAGAAATAAAATATAACGATAATCGCAAGAAACATAACGAGAGTAGAAATCAAAGAGGCTGGCCCTCCACCTTGGGCACCTCCACTTGGTGCTGGTGCTGCTGCAAAAGCTGTCTGCAAATCAAAAAACATAACTAATTCTCTATTATTATTTAACTTTACAAAATTACAAATTATTTTTATAATAATGAAGAATATCTTTTTTCCAAGATAAAAAATTGCCACTTAGGATCTTTTCTCTCGCAGTTTTGACTAACCATAAGAAAAATGCAACATTATGAAGTGATGCTAATTGCAATCCCAAAATTTCATTACTTATAAATAAATGACGAAGATAACCTAAAGAAAAGTTTTGACTGGCGTATGAATTTATATTTTCATCAATTAACTCTTTTGAAAATTTATATTTTGCATTTCGTAAATTGATTTTACCACGAGTTGTAAATATTTGGGCATTACGTGCATTCCGCGTTGGTATAACACAATCGAACATATCAACCCCAAGCTCTATTGCTTCCAAAATATCTTCAGGCATACCCACACCCATTAAATATCGCGGTTTATATGTTGGGAGCATAGATGCAGAAAGCCCTGCAATTTCATACATTATTTCTTTTGGTTCGCCAACTGACACTCCACCAATTGCATAACCATCGAAATCAATTTCCAATATCTCTTTTATATATTCCTTACGATACTTTGGATAAATTCCGCCCTGACAAATACCAAATTGAAATTGCTGATGTCCATATAGATTTGATGTTTTCTCATATTCAATTCGCGAGCGTTTTGCCCAATCAAGGGATATTGCATTAGATTGTTGTATATATTTTTCATCAGATGGGTATGGAGGGCATTCATCAAGCACCATCATAATATCGCTACCAATTGCTCTTTGAATTTCGACGACTTTTTCAGGTGTGAAAATATGTTCACTTCCATCAATATGTGAATGAAAAATAACCCCTTCGGGTTTCAATTTCCTCAAATCAGTTAAAGAAAATATCTGATATCCGCCACTATCAGTAAGAATCGGGCGTTTCCAGTTGATAAAATTGTGAAGCCCCAAAAATTCATGGAACACATCCATTCCCGGTCTCAAATAAAGATGATATGTATTTGCAAGTATAATTTGTGCATCAATTTCATAAAGTTCCCTTTGCTCAATGGCTTTGACTGTTCCTTGCGTCCCGACAGGCATAAATATTGGCGTTTGGATATCACCATGTTGAGTATGTATAATACCTGCTCTTGCGGAACTTTGTGGGTCTTGGTGGATTAATTCGAAAAAATTATCTTGGCTCAATTGAACTTTACTTT
>DIEP01000081.1:6074-6278 GCA_002418685.1 Ignavibacteria bacterium UBA5771 | reverse complement strand
TGTAGTAATCTGCAACTTTTTTGCATTTTTTCAGTCACATAAGTATAAACATTTTAATATTTTAAAAATGGAGTTATTTATGAAACAAAAATTCTTATTAAAAGTGCGGGTAATCGCTCTATTTCTGGGGATATCGCTATTTGCAATTTCCTGTCAGGATAATGCCACCCAAACTGAAGTCAACTCAAAAAGTGATGCATCTCA
>DIEP01000081.1:5122-5993 GCA_002418685.1 Ignavibacteria bacterium UBA5771 | reverse complement strand
TAAATTTACCAAAAGACAAAAGCAATGTCACATTGCAGGGATCGCATTTCAAATTCCAAAATTTTAAGATTAAAATTCAGGATTTGATTAATGCCAAAGATTTCGTTAAATTTCTTAAAATCAAGATGCACTATCGCGATTCTTGCTGTGGTAAGTTGATATTTTATGTGAAGGATTCTACTAGTGGAGAAGCAGTTTCAGGTGCAAATGTGAAAGTATCTTATGGAAATATTCCAATCGAAATCAAGAAAACCGATGATCACGGAAGAGTCGCATTCGAGAATATGTGCCAGGGGGAATATTCATTATTAATTGCAAGAGATGGATATAAAGTCATTAAAGATGATTTCCAATTAGGGCAATGCGACACTTTGGAGAAAACATACAACTTTACAAGATCTGATAGCGTTCAATGTTGCGCAAGCTTGAAAGTGATCGTTCGTGATAATGAAACAAAACAAGCAATAGAAAATGCAGAAGTAAGACTTAACGGAAAAGAGAACCGCTTTTCTGAAATGAAAAGAACAAATGCCGACGGGATTACTTATTTTGAAAATATTTGCGAAGGAAAATATTGGATCCGAGTTTCACGCGAACATTATAAAGTGGTCGAGGAAGATATGACATTTGAGGATTGCGAATCAAAAGTCATAGAGATTCACATGAATAAAATTATCGAAAATACTGATACATGCTGCAATAACAAAGTANNATCTATCATTCTGAAAAATGAAAATGGCGAACTCATTAATGGTGCGACTGTTAAACTCTGGCAAGGCAATCATAATATTAGGACTAAAACATCAGAAAACGGGACAGTGCTTTTTGGAGAATTATGCACAGGAAAATATGGAGTAAGTGTATCCCGCGA
>DIEP01000081.1:2009-5018 GCA_002418685.1 Ignavibacteria bacterium UBA5771 | reverse complement strand
CCAATTGTGGGTGCTAAAGTTGTAATTAGTGCACCTGATGGGCAAACTTTTGATGGATATACGGGGCAAGATGGATATTTTGTAAAGGAACATTTGAAAGCACCCGTTCGATATACTATAACAATTACAAAGGATGGCTATCAGTCAATGACTTTCTCTTGGACTCTTGAGCATTGCGATACTTATACAAAGGCAATAATTTTGCAACAATAAATTTGGAACTTAGGTTCACTTCATAAAACACATTTAATTAACATTCACTTTTGCGAATGTAGTAAGGGAGCGAAGAGCTCCCTTTTTTTTATGACTGATGTCTCAAAATCAATCTATTCGTGTGATTTTATTTCGAAATCTACAATTTGGAAACCTCGAATTGACTCAGTTGCTGCATATATCACACCTATTAAAACAAGCAACATACCAATTGTAAAAAGCAGAACACTAGATCTAACAAGAAAATCTAAATTCCAAATTGAGTTCAACCCTATAAAAAAGGAGGTTAGCACATAAATTCCAATAGCTATTGAATAACTTACTACTGCATTCCTAACGAGTTTCAAGCGAATCATCAATTTTTCTAATTGAATAGATATACTCCTAAGATGAATTTCTTCCATGAATTCTAGTTCATTTGAGCCTGCTTTATCGTAAAATTTTCGTTTCTCTTCATTCAGCAGTCTGATGCGATTGACAACGACCGAATATTTATTATTCATCCCAAGAAGCAATAATCCACAAGCATTAATCATAACACCTGGAGCAAGCATCGATTGAATCAAACCCACTATTGACAAATCAATGTCCATTTTTACATTTTTTTAAAATCGTAATAACGATATTAATTGAGATTAATTATTTTTAATCATATTTTTTATAAATTAATTAATTAATTTTGATTTTTTATAAATTAGAAAAATATGATAACTCTAAATGTAAATATCGACCATATCGCAACTCTTCGTAATGCCAGAGGTGGATTCGAACCCGACCCATTTGCTGCCGCAGTTATTTGTGAAATTGCAGGTGCAAGCGGGATTGTTTCGCATTTGCGAGAAGACCGCAGACATGTAAATGAACGTGATGTTCGGTTACTCAGAGAAATTATCCAGACTAAATTCGATCTTGAGATGGCAGCTACTGATGAAATTATCGAGATTGCACTTGATGTAAAGCCCGATTTAGTCACTATCGTTCCCGAAAAACGGCAAGAACTAACTACCGAAGGCGGGTTGGATGTTCTTGCTAATTCCCAGAAATTGCGTGAAATGACATTGAAAATGCACGACAAAGGGATTGAGGTCAGCTTATTTATCGAACCCACCGAAATGGCAATCGAGCAATCAATATTCATTGGGGCTGATATGGTTGAACTGCACACGGGACGATATGCTAATGCTAAATCGAAAACACAAAGAGAAGATGAACTTGGTTATTTGCTTGGTGCTTCGGAATTTGCATATCAGAATAGACTGAAAATTGCAGCGGGACACGGCTTAACATATCATAATACACAGCAAATTTGCAAACTTCCGCATATTAATGAATTGAGTATCGGACATTCGATCATTGCAAGAGCCGTATTTACAGGTTTAAAGCAATCGGTAAAGGATATGCTTGAGTTAATTAGGAATAACGAGTAGAAAAATTGATTAGAGTATTTTGCGAATTATTCACGGAATTCTATAATTCTGCTTTATAAGTGCACCTCTCGGCTGGAGTGAGGAAGTTTGATTGCCCTATGTCTCCAAATAAGGACATTGGAGGGCTTTCGTTGCTGTCCGCGGTCACGAAATTTTATGCGCTGCAGAATGCTCGAATTTGTGAATAGTCCCGCCAAAAAACTTCCATACTTTCTTTAACTTCTACTTTAGCCTGATTATTCTTTGTTGCTAATTCCAAATTGTGAATGGCTAACATTCCAAAAGTTTTTCCTTTCCACCCAATATATTTGAATTCGTCAATTATTTGAATCGTCGAATTGATCTTTGCTCCGCTAGATTTCCAATCGAAAGTTGTAGATGGTTTTAATTGTCCGTTTAGTTTTTATTTAGTAGTCGGCAATAATTTCCGTTAGTTGAAAGGTTACCCCGTGATTAATCTTGCAAACCTCCTCAACTGTTCCATTAGTTTCTGGTTCTTGGTTCATAAATTGATTGCAAGGAAAACCTAAGACAAGCATTCCTTTGTATTTATACTTTTGATACAGTTCTTCTAAACCATCAAATTGTGGTGCAAGTCCACAAGTTGCTGCTGTATTGAATATCAATACAACTTTACCTTTGAAATTTTCCATTACAAGCATTTCGCCCTTAGGCTTTTTAGCTTATAGTTGATAAAATTCTTATTAGATAATATTTTATTTATAAATTATTACATTTTTGCTTTTTCTAAAAAGGTAATACTCAACATAACACTAATGGTAATAATACCCAAAAAGAAAATAACAAGTGATAATTTATTTTGATTAGAAACTTTGCTGTATCTAAAAAGTAAATAACCAACTAACATGTTAAATAAGCCCCATATTACATTAACGACAGGAGCTGACAATCCTTGTCCCGGTGGATTGGAAAATGGCGTTGGAAAAGGATTGCCCGAGATTCCATTCACAAAATGTGGAACTGCATTTGCAAGAAACATTCCTGCAAAAAAGCCTATTATATAATGATAAAACTTCATTTTTTAATCTTTGTTGCTTGCTATTATTTCCACATCTATATTATTACGCGTAGCATTAGAATAGGGGCAAACTTGATGAGCTTTTAGCGCCAATTCTTTTGCTTTCTCGAGAGGTATTCCAGGGATATTGACTTTTAATTGCACATCAAGTTTGAAGCCAACTGGCTCATTCTTCAGCAAACTTACTGATGCTTCAATTGTAGTACTACCTGTTTTTACCTTTTCAGATTCTAATACCATGTCCAATGAGCTGCCAAAGCAGGCAGCATAACCCGCTGCAAATAGTTGTTCGGGATTTGTATAATCATCAGATTTTCCTCCTAAGGATTT
>DIEP01000081.1:0-1975 GCA_002418685.1 Ignavibacteria bacterium UBA5771 | reverse complement strand
CCACCTGTCACAGTTACAACTGCTGTGTAAAGTTTTTCTTTTTTCATAATATTTTTTATTTTTATTGTTAATAATAAATGATAAACATAATTAATCGACGTTATTTATAAATTAAAAGTGCATTTAAGAAAAAGGTACGACGGAGTGACATTTGAAATACCGCAAGATACCCACGGGGCTTGTTGCACCCTGCGTGTCAATAACATTTTTCCCAATAATTTATTTATTTACAAAATTTCAATATATGTTATACAAAATTGTGGTGTTCATCATTATGAACAGCTTGTCACATCGGGGACTGGAAGTATGATTATTCACTATTTCCAAATAGAAGATATAAATCGCGGCTTTCGTCGTGTCCTCCCGTCCATCATTTTATGCAGTGTAAAATGCTTGAATTAGTACTGAAACTTTTGGTTAAAAAATCGGTTGTGAAAACGTAGGTTGGTTACTTCTGCAGATAGCTTTGCTACTTCAAAAACTTGTTCTAAATTATCAAATGCAAAACCTACTGCACTTGCTCGCATTGTTGAACAATTACCATAGCTACCATAAGGTTTGGGATTATCGCTCATCAATCAAAATGGTTGTTTGCTTTTTGTCCGATTTTTCCTATAGTAAATCTATTTCATAATATTTCCCAAAGATTAATAATAAATTTTTAATTTTGCAAATTATATCATTTTAAAAGGTCAAGATATGAAACGCATTTTTTTAACGATTATATTTTCTATCTTGTTTCTTACTGCAGCAAGCAATGTTTTCTCGCAAACAATGGAATCAAAAGATTTAGCAATTATAATTACTGCAGAAGTCACAAGCATTCCCACGCCATCAATAAAGCTTAAATGGATCAGGTCGGGATACCCTGAAAGTTATCAAATTTTCAAAAAACTGAAGGAACAATCATCTTGGGGCAACTCAATTGCTACTCTTGATAGCACAAAGTCAGAATGGACTGATAACAATGTCAGTATTGGCACAGCGTATGAGTACCAAATTCTCGGAAAAGGAAAAAAATTAGTCAAAGACAAAGATGGCAATCAAGGATATACGCAATTTACAGCAACGGGCTATATTCTCTCGGGAATTGAAGTTAATCCTGAACGTGAAGTCGGAACAGCGTTGCTACTAATTGATTCCACCATGCAGCAGCCTCTCGCAATGGAAATAACCAGATATATCAGCGATTTGCAAGACGAAGGATGGAAAGTAGTTACGCAATATGTTCATCGGACCGAGCAGTTCGATGGAGACGCAGTGAAAAGCAATAAGCAATTGATTACGAAAACATACCAAGAAAACCCTGATTTGAAGTCCATTGTTCTAATTGGGCGAGTCGCAGTTCCATATTCAGGGAGATTAAACCCTGACGGACACGGAGACCATATTGGTGCTTGGCCTGCTGATGTTTATTATGGGACAGTTAACGATGATTTCTTCTGGACAGACACTACTGTCAATGATGTTACCGCGGGCTATCCAAAAAATCGTAATATCCATGGTGATGGCAAATTTGACCAATCAGCGCTTGGCAATTTTATAACGGCAAAATTTAGCGTTGGTAGAATTGATTTTTATGATATGCCATCTTTTTATGATGCCAGTTATGCTTATCCTGAAGCTGAGCTTGTCAGAAATTATTTAAATAAAGATCATAAATATCGAGTGGGCGAAACTCAACCCGTTTGGCGAGGATTAATCGATGATAACTTTGGTGCGGCAGCCTATCCCGAAGCTTTTTCATCAACTGCTTGGAGAGCTTTTGGCAATTTCTTTGGTCCTGATAGCATAAAATCAGTTGATTGGTTTACTACTCTTGGAACAGATAGCTACCTCTGGGCTTATGGTTGTGGTGGGGGATCTCCAACCTCTTGCGGTGGAATTGGTAATTCTGCTGATTTTACTACTAAACCTCTCAAAGCAACTTTTACTTTGCTTTTCGGTTCGTATTTTGGCGATTGGGAAATCAAGC
>DIEP01000149.1 GCA_002418685.1 Ignavibacteria bacterium UBA5771 | reverse complement strand
AAAAAGTTGCAGATTACTACAAAATTTATTTTTGGATTGAATAAATCAACAATTTAAAACTCTTATTGAATACAGGTAGATATGGCATTGTATTTTCTCTTGTTATATTCTTTCCCCCAATCCCCTTTCAATAGTATAGGAAAAAATAAATGGTCACGTTCTTTGCAATAACAAAAGATTCGAATTTTTACAAGATATGTAATACATTTCCCCGCAAGTTCGTTTATACTTATATGTTTTGCTAAAAAGTTGTTAATTTTGTATAATTAAATCAAAGCACAATGGATATTATTGCTTATTTCATAGATTTTATTCTGCATATTGATGTTCATCTCGAAGAACTTATATCGACTTATGGAACTGCCACATACATTATATTATTTATAATTATTTTTATTGAAACTGGGCTAGTAATCACACCATTTCTGCCTGGTGATTCTTTATTATTCGCGGCAGGGGCAATGGCTGCTTTGGGTTCGCTTAATATTTGGGCAATAGTTTTATTCCTGATTTTAGCAGCATTTTTAGGAGATACGTCAAACTTTTGGATTGGACATTTCTTTGGTGAGAAAATTATTGCTCACCCTAAGATCCCAATAAAAAAGAAGCATATTGAAAAAACTCATTCATTTTTCAATAAATATGGGTCAGAGACTATTATTCTTGCACGATTTGTCCCGATTGTGCGAACTTTTGCACCATTTCTTGCAGGTATTGGCAAAATGCATTATGGAAAATTCATTGCATATAATCTTGTAGGTGGAGTGCTTTGGGTATTAATCGCAACACTCGCTGGTTATTTTTTTGGCAACATACCTGCTGTCAAAGAGAATTTTTCTCTTGTTATTTTTGCAATAATTTTTATTTCGATTTTGCCAATGGTTTTTGAAGCAATCAAGCATAAAATGAATAAATCATCTGACACTCCCTCATAAATTTAGATTTTGTAAAATTCAATCCATTCCAGATTACTGATTATGTCGGTTGTTATTAAATAATTTGGTAAATTTGCCTTTTTCATTGGTAATAATTTACATTATGAAAATTTGGACTATTCCTAATTTATTGAGTTTTATTAGACTTCTGCTTGTGCCTTTTATTGGTTACTCATTATATTATAACGACACAACAATAGCGCTTGTTTTTATAGTGATTGCTTATTCATTGGATTTATTGGATGGCTGGGTGGCACGACGATTCCATCAAGTATCTGAATTCGGAAAAGCGTTTGATCCTTTTGCTGATAAAGTTCTTTATGGAGTCATAGGGCTTGTATTAGTAATCAAAAATTTTATCCCACTGTGGTTTTTTATCTTTGTAATAGTGAGAGATGGCGCTCAACTTATTTATGGAAGTCATATTTTCCGAAAATATAATTCTATAACACCATCTAATACACTTGGGAAGATTGCAGCATTTTGTCTTGCGACATCCTTACTTGGTGCAATTTTAAAAATACCCTATATTAATCCATATTTGCTAATTATCACAACTTTCCTCATGTTTATTTCAAGTTGCATTTATATTGTTGAGATAAGAAAATTTTTAAGTGAGATTAAACATGAACAATAAAATAATTTTTCCTTATTTTTCAAATTTTCAGTAATTTGCTTTTTTTTAAAATTCTTTATTGAAAATTTATCAGGAATTATGTACGATATTATCTGGTTAGTTCCGCTACTCCCATTTTTCGGATTTTTGATTAACGGGCTATTGGGGAAATTCCTCAAAAAAGAAGCGTTAATCGGGACTATTGCATCAGCAACTGTTGGGGCTTCCTTCATCATTTCATTTATAATATTCCTCAATTTACTTTCTCATCCAATTGAGAGTCCTGTAATTGTCAATATTTATGAATGGATTGCTGCGGGTTATTTCACTATCAACGTTTCATATCAAGTTGATCAGCTGTCAATTCTCTATTCATTGATCATTACGGGTGTTGGCTTGCTCATTCACATTTATTCTATTGGATATATGCACAAGGACCGCGGATTCGCTCGTTTTTTTGCGTATATGAACTTGTTCATATTTATGATGCTCAACCTTGTGCTTGCAAGCAATTTCTTGCTCACTTTTCTCGGATGGGAAGGAGTGGGGCTTTGTTCATATCTTTTGATTGGTTTTTGGTATGATAGAAAATTTGAAGGTGTGAGAATAAAATGGACAGGTGATGCAGCGAATAAAGCGTTTATTGTGAATCGTGTTGGTGATTTTGGTTTTCTTATTGCAATGTTTCTAATTTATCTCAATTTTGGGACATTGCAATATACTGAGCTGCACTCTACACTCAATGCAAACATAGCACTCTATAGTTCTCAGGGTTTGATTACAGCAATCACTTTGCTGTTATTTCTGGGTGCAACGGGAAAATCTGCTCAAATTCCTCTTGCAATATGGCTTCCGGATGCTATGGCAGGTCCAACGCCTGTATCAGCACTTATTCATGCAGCAACAATGGTAACAGCTGGTATTTTCCTTCTTGCTCGTAACTCTTTACTCTTTGCTCTCTCCCCTACCACAATGCTTATTGTTGCAATCGTTGGTGCCATCACTGCAATTTATGCTGCCTCTACTGCTTTAGTTCAAAATGGAATCAAAAAAGTATTAGCATATTCGACTGTCAGTCAGCTTGGGTATATGTTCGCTGCTCTTGGCATTGGGGCATATACTGCGGCGATTTTCCATGTTATGACGCATGCTTTTTTCAAGGGGCTTCTCTTCTTGGGAGCGGGTTCAGTTATGCACGGCATGCATGATGAAGAAAATATCAAGAAAATGGGTGGACTGAAAAAATATATGCCAACAACATATAAGACATTTTATATTGCAGCACTTGCAATTTCCGGTATTCCTCTATTTAGTGGATTTTTCTCAAAAGATGAAATTCTTTGGCAAACGTTTAATCATGGCGGTATAATTATCTGGCTAATTCTTGCCGTGTCAGCATTATTTACTGCTTTTTATATGTTCAGGCTTGTCAATCTCGTGTTTAATGGCGAGGAGCGATTTGATGCAAAGCACGTTCATCCACACGAATCGCCCAAAGTAATGACTATACCTCTTGTGATTCTTGCTTTTCTGTCTGCATTTGGTGGATTTTTGGGAATACCTTATGCACTTGGCTTCTGGTTCAGCGACAAACCGAATTTCATTGAGAATTTCCTCCATCCAATTTTCAAAGACACATATTTTGTGCTTTCTATGAATCCTGAAAGTCATATAGCCGCAGGAGAATACATTTTGATGTTGGTTTCGATTGGTATAGCGGTGCTTGGTATATGGTTAGCATATCGATGGTATTATTATGACAGCAAATGGTCTGTTCCGCGTCGGATTGTGCTAAGTTTCACATCAGCATTCAAGATATTATTTAATAAATACTACTTGGACGAAATCTATTTTTATGGAATAGTCGATCCTATTTTTGCGATTTCACGCAATGCTCTGTGGAAAATCGTTGATGTGAAAATAATAGATGGATTTATCAATGGAACTGCCGCGGGAACTGTTTGGCTAGGAAGCAAAGTTCGGAAAATTCAAAATGGATATGCTCAAAGCTATGCAGTTTATATGCTTGCAGGGGCAGTAATAATTTTGACATGGTTATTAATTATTTTATAATCTTTATGAAAAAATACTAAAAAATATGACATCTCTTTATTGCACATTATTTTTGCCCTTACTTGGATCTGTGATTATCCTATTTTTTTCAAAGGAGAAAACAAAGTTAATTAAATACTTTTCTTTGGCTATATCTCTTCTTACTTTCGTTGCATCACTTTTTATATTATTCAATTTCGATTCGAGCAATCCAAATTTCCAATTTTATCAGGAGACTATCTGGGTTCCCACAATCGATGCAGGGTTCCGCATTGGAATTGATGGCTTATCGATGTTGCTTGTGATGCTAACAGTATTTATTTCACCAATCACTATTCTTGCAAGTTTCAGTGCAATTCGCGAAAGAGAGAAAGAATATTACTTTATGATTCTTTTGCTTGAATTTGCAATGGTGGGAGTGTTCATTTCTCTCGATTTATTCTTATTTTATATTTTCTGGGAATTGATACTTATACCAATGTATTTCATAATTGGTATTTGGGGTAGCAAGAATAGAATATATGCCGCAGTAAAGTTCTTTATCTTCACGATGTTTGGCTCATTGCTAATGCTTGTGTCGATTATATGGCTTGGAAACTATGTTGGCACAGAAATCCTTGAAACGGGCTTTACGACAAATTATCTAAAAATACGCGAAGTATCGAATCTCATTCCGCAAAATATACAAGGATGGCTTTTTTGGGGATTTGCAATTTCATTTTTCATTAAAGTTCCGTTATTTCCATTGCACACTTGGTTGCCCGACGCACATACGGAAGCTCCCACACCTGGCTCTGTCATACTTGCAAGTATCCTTTTGAAGATGGGAACTTATGGTTTAATAAGATATAATCTTGATTTATTCCCCACTTCATCAATTGAATATGGGTCTTTAATTTCATGGTTTGCAGTTATTGGAATAATATACGGAGCTTTAGTTTCAATTGTGCAAACAGATATCAAACGACTTGTTGCTTATTCATCTGTAAGCCACATGGGATTTGTTGTGCTTGGAATTTTCTCAATTACGGCAATTGGCTTGCAGGGTGCAATAATTCAAATGGTTAATCATGGTTTATCGACAGGTATGTTATTCCTGCTTGTTGGTATGCTTTATGAACGCCGTCATACACGTGAGATTTCAGAATATGGAGGTATTGCAAGGGTTATGCCTGTATTCTCAACATTTTTTGGTATAGCAATGTTCGCAAGCGCCGGATTGCCCGGTTTGAATGGGTTTGTGGGTGAATTTATGACATTGCTCGGAGCATTCACTTCACCTTTCCTTAATTCTTGGGCATACACAATCGTTGGAGCTTTTGGGGTAATTTTTGCCGCAGTTTATTTGCTTTGGATGTTTCAGAGAGTGTTCTTCGGAACTAATGATAATCCCGCCAATTTCAATTTAAAAGATTTATCAAAAAGAGAATGGACAATACTTGTTCCAATAGTTGTGTTTATTCTATGGATCGGTGTTTATCCCAAAACATTCTTGCATATTTCCGAAAATTCTACTCGCACATTAGTTAATAAAATTGAAACAATAAAATTCGGACATGGATCTTTTCCCCAATTGCAAACCGTAGAATTACCGAAATCACCATCGAACGCAATTCAGCAATCTAATCAAAATAAACCTGTTAAATAAAGGAATGGATAATTAACTATGGATACTCAATTATTATATTTTATACCTCTCTTAATTGCATCATTGTTTGCTTTATTCACTCCAATCATAGATGTATTTTCAGGGTCAAATAAGAAAATTATTTTTTATACAACACTTCTGAATTTTATATTGATTATTGTTGCCAACTTATTTTTATTATCTCAACCTGAATTTGCTACACCATTAGTAAATATTAATCAAACGGGAGATTTTCTCTCAGAATTTTTGAAAAATTCTATTGTGCTTTCATCATATACAATTTTCTTTGATTTGATATTTGCAGTTGCAGGTCTATTAACACTTTTTGGAGTGCGTCAATACTTGATTCGTGAAAATTATGAGCATAAAGAATTCTATTCATTGCTATCTTTTTCTTTTCTGGGAATGATGCTAATTGCACATTCGAATAGTTTGGTGATTTTATTCCTCGGAATTGAAACAATGTCTATCCCGTTTTATGTGCTTTCAGGATTTATTCGCAATAAAACAAGCAATATCGAAGCCTCGCTCAAATATTTTTTGCTTGGAGCATTTGCAACAGGGTTCCTTGTTTATGGAATGGCAATGATATATGGAAGCACGGGATCGCTTGACCTTTCTCTAATTCATACTAAAATTATGAATAACCAATTCAATACTATTTATCTTGCAATTGGGATTGGTTTATTAATCGTAGGATTATCCTTCAAAGCTTCGACTTTCCCATTCCATCAATGGGCACCTGATGTTTACACGGGTGCGCCAACAGTTGTTTCTGCATTTATGAGCACAGCAGGCAAATCCGCTGCATTTGTAGCTTTTATCATTATTGCGAAAGCAGTAATTCCAATGAATTTATCATCAGCAGGGCAATTAACTCACACATCGAATTTCATTACTCAATATTTCCGAGAGATACTTGCAGTTATCGCCGCATTTACAATGTTAGTGGGAAATATCACTGCTCTTATGCAGACAAATGTAAAGCGAATGCTTGCATTTTCTTCAGTTGCTCATGCGGGATATATGATGATGGGAATAGTAGCAAATAATTCAGATGGTTGGAGCGGAATTATATTTTATGCTTCCGCTTATGTTCTAATGCAAATTGGTGCTTTTATTATCGTTTCGCTTATTGAAAAAGAAAATGACCAACAATTAGAATTGTCAGATTATAATGGTTTGAGCAAAAACAATCCGTTCCTCGCGGCTTCGATGGCAATATTTATGCTTTCACTTGCAGGAATTCCACCATTTGCAGGGTTCTTTGGGAAATACTTTTTATTCTATGCTGCAATCGAAAGTGGATACCTTTGGTTGACAATTGTTGCGGTCATTGCCACGCTTATCTCTCTTTATTTTTATATTGGACTGATTGTCAACATGTATTTTAAAACACAAAGTGGAGAAATTGAGAAAGTGCATATTGGTTTAGCGAATATATCTGTGATTATCTCAGTTATCGGCGTTATTTTTCTTGGACTGTTTCCAAATACTATAATGAATTTTGCTATTCTCTTTTTTAAATAAAGATATTTTCAAATAATTTTTATTATTTTTCGTAATTTTGTATAATTATAAAAATACACAAATATTATGGCAAAGAAAGAACAAAGAATAAACATTACTGTTGAGTGTACGGAAGCTCGTGCAGAGGGTAAAACTCCTTCTCGTTATACAACAACCAAGAATAGACAGAACACACCCTCTCGCCTTGAATTACGAAAATACAACCCATTTCTACGAAGAGTCACTCTTCATAAAGAGATCAAATAACAAAATTAAAAATCTTTTCGTCCTAATCGCTAAAGATAAAAAAAAACCTACAAGAAAACTTGTAGGTTTTTTATTTTCAATAGTTGTGGAAAAAGAGAAATCTTATCCTCTTCCCCTTCTTGGGTTTGGACCATTGTGATTAGCAACCCATGTATCCCATTTTACTAATTGTTCAGTGGTTAAAATAGACCGAATATTAGCAAACAAAGTTTCAGTGCAGGCTTGCAAAGCAGTTCTTAAAGTTTGTTGTGCACCTGAGTTTGCAATTGCGAGATGCATTTCCCTATTGATTTGGACAAACCTTTGCATAGCAGATTCGCGGTCGAGTAGTCCTTGTTGTACGCTATCAATAACTGCTTGTCGCTGAGTATTAGCCCGATCAATAAACACAATAATTGTGTTATAGAACTCTGCTCTTGCGATTCGTTGGCAGTCATTTTGCTCTTGCATAAACACTTTGATTGAATCAAGCTGTGTTTGTGTTAGATTCAAATTCTGGAAAATAGGCCTGAATCTAAACTGTGGTTCTCTCTGACAGAACTGCATGCCTCTTTGCAATCGCTCAGGTTCCATATCATTTTGCAACACAGCGGGATTATCCATTGTTGCTTCAGATATTTGCAAGTCATCAACTTGAGTACCTGCTGAGACATACTCGGGAATTACAGGACTATTATTTCCTGGATTTGTTGAAATTGGGTCATTGTTAGTACATGAACTTAGACCTAACGTGATTGCCGCTATAAGAATAACAGCAAATATTGAGAATTTGGAGCTAATGCTCTTGTTCATATTTCCTCCGAATATTATTATTATCAAATTTTTAGACGCATATTTTCAAAAATAGTTTAATTAAAAAGAAAATTTAATAATTATTTCTTTTACTTTATAATTTTCGCCGTCTCATTTGCCCACAAAACCAAGTCCAATCGGTCTATTTCGATATTTATTTCTTCGGCGAAATTTTTGAATTTTTCTTCTGCATAAAAATAGTCATCCCAATTTTTAATCATAAAATCCTCAGCAATCAATCCAACTAATTTTAAATTCCTTAAAATATGACGGTCTAATATTGCCAAACCTCTGTAACCAATATTTCGTAAAAAATGAGAGGATTCCTTCAAATTGAATCCATTAACTACTTTTGCAAGCGCATTCCTTTTGTCATATTTATCAATCGTTGAATCAATCACTTGCATAATTTCATCAAAATGTTTTAAATTTTCAAGAATATATTTAGATTTCTGATTATGGAACCTTATATAATGCTTCGGGTCTTGCAAAATATTTACGGGATTGAATGGATTTTGTAAATAATTCATTTCTTCCAACTTTTTTTGAACTTGTAGAGCATTCTCTGCCTTGCTCATTGGTGTGCAAATGCAATATGCAAGTTCATAAAAATATTGTTCTTGGGGAACATTTGCAAAATCCTCTAATTTTGAGAGAATTTGATTTTCAAATTTTCTATAAATAATAAAATAATTATCGATGATTTCATTTTTTTCCATACTCAAATTTAAGTATTTTTATTGCAAAATCGAAAAAAACGATTAAATTTGTATTTTTCTAAAACGAGAGTTTAATTTATATGACGTTTGACTTTTTTAATCTGGTTGTTATACCTCTCTTAATTATATGTGCTCGAATAATGGACGTCAGTCTTGATACATTCCGCATTATCCTTGTATCAAAGGGTTATAGAACTATATCCGCGATGCTTGGTTTTTTTGAATCATTTATCTGGATTGTTGTTGTAAGCCAAATTATAAAAGGAGTAGATAATTATTTATATTACTTTGCTTATGGAATTGGATTTGCTCTCGGCACTTATATAGGTGTAACCTTGGAAGAACGCGTTTCGCTCGGGCAAGTTCTCGTAAGAATTGTCACTCGTTTACCCGGCGAAAAATTATCCGAATATTTAATTTCTAAAAATTACATTGTGACACGAGTCGATGGTATTGGAACTCTTGGCAGTGTCAATATTCTCCTTCTCGTCATTCACCGTAAACAATTAGATGAAGTAATAAAAATCATCGATCAGTACAATCCAAATGCTTTCTATACTATTGAGGATATCAGATCAGTGAGCATAATGCACCAGAAAAAGCCCAAAAGAAAGATGGACAACTTCGACTTTTTTAAATTTTTACCAAGATAAATGGAGATTTTATGCAAGATAATCAAAACAATGTTGTATCACTACCCGAAAATGCATATAGAGAATTAAAGCCCGGCGAGGAATATATTCCCGTTATTCCTGCATCGCAAATTGTTCCGCAAGTGACAGTATGGTCTGTCCTTTGGGGATTGGTTATGGCAGTGATTTTTTCAGCAGCTGCCGCATATTCAGGATTGAAGATTGGTCAAGTTATGGAAGCTGCTATTCCAATTTCAATTATTGCGGTTGGCGTTTCTACTCTTTTCAAAAAGAAATTTGCTCTTAGCCAAAATGTTATCATTCAATCTATTGGAGCAAGTTCAGGAGTCATCGTTGCAGGTGCTATATTCACAATTCCAGGACTTTATATCCTTAATTTACCCGTTAATTTCTTTCAAATATTTTTGTCATCGCTCTTTGGTGGGTTTCTTGGCATTTTGTTTTTAATTCCGTTTAGAAAATATTTCGTCAAAGAAATGCACGGCAAATTCCCATTCCCCGAAGCTACTGCTACAACAGAAATATTAATCACAGGCGAGAAAGGAGGATCACAAGCGGGATTGCTGGTTACAAGCGGTTTAATTGGAGGTATCTACGATTTTCTATTTCAATCTTTCCAACTTTGGTCAGAAGTCTTTACTTCTCGCATCGTGGGAATTGGGCAAGTCCTTGCTGAAAAGACAAAGATATTGCTCCAATTCAATGTCAGTGCTATGATTGTTGGTTTTGGGTATTTAGTCGGATTGAAATACGCACTGATTATTACTCTTGGCTCATTTTTATCTTGGTGGGTATTTGTTCCATTGATTAATCAAATTGGAAACATAGCAGCACAAGGTGGCGGAATCAATATTTTCGCTGCAATGTCACCCGAACAAATCTTTACTGACTATGTCCGCCATATTGGAATTGGTGCAATTGCAATGGCAGGAATCATCGGCGTTATTAAAGCTGCACCCGTGATTGGCAAAGCTTTCTCCCTCGCTGCGAAAGGGATTTTTGGCGGTGGCATATCAACTGAAACAGAAGAACGCACCCAATCAGATTTGAAAATGACTTATGTAATTATGCTTATCGCACTTACTATAATAGCTATTTTCATATTCTTCTTAACAGGATTCGAAATAACATTGGTCCAAGCGATAATCGCTTTGCTAACTGTCGTAATTATATCATTTTTATTTACCACTGTCGCTGCGAATGCCATCGCAATAGTCGGAAGCAATCCCGTCTCTGGTATGACACTTATGACACTTATTCTTGCATCGGTAGTCCTTTCATCTGCAGGGCTTACAGGTGATAAAGGAATGATTGCCGCACTGATTATGGGCGGAATTGTTTGCACGGCACTTTCAATGGCAGGTGGATTTATTACAGATTTGAAAATTGGATACTGGATTGGCACTACTCCGAAAAAGCAGGAATCTTGGAAATTCCTTGGCACATTAGTATCAGCCGCAACAGTCGGTATAGTTATCTTCATTTTAAATCAAGCTTATGGTTTCACACCAAGTCCCGAGCATACCCAACCATTAGTTGCACCGCAGGCAAATGCAATGGCAGCAGTTATTAAACCATTAATGACACAGGGAGCAGAAGTCCAGTGGATACTTTATTTAGTAGGTGTAATAATTGCTCTAATTGTCAATTTTCTTGAAGTTCCACCACTCGCATTCGCTCTCGGAATGTATTTACCAATGCACTTGAATATTCCATTGCTTGTCGGTGGTATTATTTCCTATTATATGCAAAAAAGCAAGAAAGGAGAAGCAATTGCAAAAAATCGTCATCAGCGGGCAACACTTATTGCGTCGGGATTTATTGCCGGTGCAGCGCTATTTGGAGTGTTCGGAGCTTTGCTAAAGTTTTTCGGAGTCGAATTATCCTCTCATCTATGGGATACATCAGCAGTCGGCGGCGAAATTGTTGCAATTATAGCATTCACGATTCTGATGATTTACTTTGTCTGGGATTCACGCCGAGCAAAAGAAGAATAAAACGGCGCGATTGAAAGGATTGTAGGGGCAATTTATGAATTTGCCCCTACATGAATTTTATGATGAACTATAGGGGCACGTTGCGACGTGTCCCCTTATAGGTTCAATCATTTCACAACAAAGACGCGGGCGTCCATGTTGCATCTTACTTTGGGCTAATCACTAATATCTTCTTCTCTTCTTTCAGGAAATAATTAAAATCAATTAAGTCAATTTGTATCTCTTTAAAAGAAAATGTTGGCATAATTTGTTTGGCAATTTTAATTTCTTCAGATAAATCACCGCCTTTAAGAAGTATAATCTTCCCCTTTCTTTTTAATAATGGTAGGCTCCATTCAGTAATTTTATCTGCACTTGCAACTCCACGTGCAAAGATGAAGTCATAGTTATGCAAGTATTCCTTTTTCAATGCAAGATTTTCTGTCCTATCGTTAATTACTCTGACGTTTCCAATACCTAATTTCTCAACAATTTGGCGAGTGATATTAACTTTTTTTGCAATTGAATCAATCATAGAAAGATTTATAGTCGTTTTGGCAATTTTCAAAGGAATTCCCGGTAGCCCACCACCTGTCCCAATATCCAAACAATTCGCATTATCAAATATTGGAACATACTTTAAAATTGTTAGTGAATGTAGAATATGCCTATCCAAAATATGATCAATATCTTTTCTTGAAATTAAATTCACTTTTTCATTCCAATATTTCAGCTCATCACAATAGCGTTCAATTGAACTAATTTGCTCATTATCAAGAGATATTCCATTTGCATTGCATATTTTTATAAATTCTTGAACTTCCATTGAAATTATTTTTATAATTTTGCTATTTACAAAATTAAGATGTTGGAATGATACAAATTTATCCTGATTGGAAACCATTTTTTTCTGTGATAATTTGTACATATAATCGTGCAAATCTTCTGCCCCGTGCAATTGATTCGCTTTTGGAACAAACATATAAGAATTTTGAAGTAATAATAGTTGATGATGGGAGCATTGATGACACTTATGCAGTTATAAAAAAGTATTTAGATAGCGATTTGCGTATACAATATATTTATCATAAGAATATAGGATTACCATTATCTCGCAATGTTGGTATACTTGCATCGGCGGGAAAATTTATAACCTTTCTTGATTCTGATGATGAATATATGCCCGAACATCTTGAGTTAAATAATAAGATAATATTCGAAAATCCTGAAATAGAATTTCTCTATGGAAGCGTGCGAGTGATTGGCGATCCTTATATTCCTGATATGAATGACTTAAATAAATTAATACATATTGATAATTGCGTTGTGGGCGGGTCATTCTTTATAAAGAAGGAAATCGCAATCTCTCTCAATGGTTTCAGAAATCTTGATTATGCCGATGATACAGAATTTTTCTCACGAGTTAGCGAAAGCAATGCAAATATTTATAAATCAGATTTTAGGACATATATTTATCATAGAGAAATAAATAATTCAATAACATTTAATTTTGCTCAAAATAATGAAAAAATATAATTTTACAGCAGAAACGGCTGAAAAGAAGAAAAAGCGTATAAAGAATATTATCGCAATTCTCGAAAATGAATACCCCAATGCACATATAGTGCTGAACTATCGCACCCCGTTTGAATTGCTCGTTGCAACGGTTCTTTCCGCTCAATGCACAGATGAAAGGGTCAATAAAGTGACTGAAAAACTCTTTAAAAAATACATCACGATTGAAGACTATCTCAAAGTGCCTCAAGAGGAATTGGAAAGGGATATTTTTTCGACTGGTTTTTTCAAATCGAAAGCGAGTAAAATTCGAGAAACTGCTCGAATTTTGCTTGAGCAGTATAACGGTAAAATACCTGGCACAATGGAGGAATTGACGAAATTGCCGGGTGTTGGTCGGAAAACTGCGAATGTCTTACTTGCCAATTTATTCAATGTCCCCGGTATTGTAGTAGATACACACGTAATTAGATTATCGAACCGCCTTGGGTTTGTGGATACAGATAATCCCGAGAAAATCGAATTTGCTCTTTATGAGATTGTTCCGAAAAATAAATGGATTACTTTGACATACGTTTTCATCGAGCACGGTAGAAAAATCTGCAATGCAAGAAATCCAAAATGTGAACAATGCGCAATCCAGCAATATTGCAAATATTATACAGAAGTATAAGAAATTGAAGGAAACAAGTGCTAATAATATTACTTATTGCTAATCCATCAATGACACGGCTGTTCAATAAAATATAGTTCTCTTTATAACCTACGAATATACATTTCATTGCATACAGATTACAAAACACATTGCCCCTACAGACTTTTTCATATTTCCAAAATCTTTCCAATAAATATTAGGGTCCCTGATTGAGAATCGCGTATTACAAACAAAAATGGA
>DIEP01000156.1 GCA_002418685.1 Ignavibacteria bacterium UBA5771 | reverse complement strand
TCTTTCTCCATTCAAAATGGAAAATATGTCACTTTTGAGGCACACATTGTGTTCTTTGTCTGTGTCTTCTATAAATATTGCTTCTTATCTTCTCTTTGAAGTTTTTCCACCATTCGTTTTATTTCTTGCACACGGTCTTTGGGACAAATTAGAATTGCTTCATTTGTCGAGCTAATCACTAAATCATCCACTCCCAGCGTGGCAATTAAAAAATTATTCAATGTATTTTGATTTATAATGATAGAATTTGAAGTATCGATTGTTTCAATATTTCCGCGCAAATAATTATTTGAATTATCAACTGAATAAATGCGGGGCAAGGCGTCATAAGTACCCACATCTTCCCAAGTGAATATAGCACGTTCCACAACAACGCGATCAGCTTTTTCCATAAGTGCATAGTCAATTGAAATGTCAGGCAGACGGGAATATAACTCTAAGACTTTCATCATTTTCGTTAAATCAGTCTCGAACGGATTTTCGGTAATGTATTGCTCAAATTCTTCAATATGATTACCTATTTCGGGAAAGAAATTAATCATATTTTGAATGAAAACATCCAATCTCCAAAAGAACATTCCCGAATTCCATAGAAAATTATTTTTTAAAAAATAGTTATAAGCTTTTTCCAAAGTTGGTTTTTCGTGGAAAGATTTTAATGGTTTAATCTGCAAACTTGATGGAGAATCTTCAAATTCATCTTGAATCTCAATATATCCATAACCCGTTTCGGGTCTATTAGGTTTTATACCAATTGTTGCCAGAACGGGATTGAACTCAACATAGCGCAATAGTGCCTCAATAGAACGAGTGAATGCTTCATTAGGGAAAATTTTCTGGTCTGCCGTCAACACTGCAATTGAAACATTAGATTCCGAAATCCCTTTAAGTCTATAGCGCACTGCAATGATAGAAGACATAAGAGCAAGACTTGGGGCAGTGTTTCTTTTTGCAGGTTCAGCAATTATATTTTCAGGAGGAATTTTAATGATTTCCTGGCGAATTGGCTCAAGCAAATATTGATTTGTTATGATAAATATATTTTCGGGTTTGAATAAAATCAAAGCTCGATCGATTGCTTCTTCAAGCAAGGTTGGAGAGTTTTCTTCAAAATGAATTAACTGTTTGGGGCGATTTATTTTACTAAGGGGCCAGAAACGATTCCCCGAGCCACCCGCCATAATAATAGCAACCCTTTCCATAATGCGATCAGTTATTGTTTGAAATAATCTTCTTAAATTCAGTAATTACGGGAACAGGAGTAGGATCCTGATTGTTCAAAATTGCCAAATAATAACTTATCCAATCACCTAAATAAATCAGATCGAATATTCGTGAAAACAACGAATCTTCATTGCTTTGCAAAATAATTGAATTGGGATTTGATTTGTCAATCATTTCTTTTGTGGCATGTATTCTTTTCTGCACTTGCGGGTGATCTGATTTATCTATCAAATAAATATTGAAAAAATGATGCAGCAAATCTGCTGGGTATTTCCATGAATTGATTTCATTATGATTCATTTCGGGAATAAAATTTCCAAATGCAAGCGTTTTGGCATTCTCTTGAATTTGCCCTCTGAATCTAATATTTACTATACCCAAAACACTCGAAGAAGAATATACAACGGGAACTTTTCCAAGCAATTGCTTTGCATATCCAAGCGCAATATTATCATCAGTTGGTTCAGCGTATTTTTTACTTTTTTCTTCGAGCATATCAGCAATTATTTGCTCTTCAATCGTTGTTCGTGAAAGTGTGCAGATTCGGCAAAAATTGAAAAGAATGAAATTTAAAACGCTGAAAAATAGATAACCCAAAGCTGCTCTTGGTTGGAAGCCTGACGGTATCTGAATATGATGGATATTATTTTCTTTGCATATTGTTTCTAAATTTCCACCGCTGGATATTCCAAGCAGATGACTGGTCCTTTCTCTTGAATAATTAAATGCGGATAAAGTCTCTTCAGTATTGCCTGAATATGAAACTGCAATAACCATACTTGCATTATCGAGAAATACAGGAATATCATATTCGCGAATAACATAAATTGGTATATCAATTTCAGGATATATATTTTTGATTATACAATTTGCAAGATCTCCGCTAATTGCAGAACCACCCATTCCGAAAATAAATATTTTATTGATTTTTGAGGTATCAGCCAATTTTGGGATTTGCTTGATTTTTGTTATTGATTCTCTGACTTGAATATGATAATCCATTAGCACTTGTCGCAAATTCGAACTATCAATAGCTAAATTTAGTTCCATAATAAACAGAATATTAATTAATTACAAATTACAAAATTACTTTGATTTATTAGTTAAAAATCATGAAATTTGCTTGCGTCCAATCGAATAGTATTCAAAGCCGAAATCCTTCATTTCATTAAGATCATATAGATTTCTTCCATCAAAAATCACGGGATTTTTCAATAAATTTTTCATTGTATCGAATTCAGGTTTCCTGAATATGCTCCATTCAGTAGTTAAAATCAATGCATCTGCTTGATTGAGAATTTCATATTGGTCCTTGCCATAAGTAATTTTGTCTGAAAACAGCTTACGTGTATTTTCCATTGCTTGGGGATCATATACTGAAACATTTGCTCCTTCCGCTAATAATAAATTAATCAAAGCAAGAGCGGGCGACTCCCGAAGATCATCAGTATTTGGTTTGAATGAAAGCCCCCACATTGCGAAGTGCAAGTTATTCAATTTCCCAAAACGTTTAACAATTTTTGATAGAAAATAATGAACTTGGGTATTGTTTATTTCATATGCAGTTTGTACCATTTCGACGGGAGAATTTGCTTCATTTGCTGAATGAATTAATGCTTTGACATCTTTTGGTAAGCAACTGCCACCATATCCAAGTCCTGCATAAAGATACCTTCTTCCAATCCGTGGATCTGTGCCAATACCAAGGCGAATCAACTCTATATCAGCTTCGACTTTATCGCAATAACGTGCGAGTTCATTCATAAATGATATTCTCAATGCTAACATTGAATTTGCGGCATATTTTGTTATCTCTGCAGATCGGACATCCATAAATAATAAGGGGTTGCCACTTCGCAAGAATGGTTCATAAAGATCTTTCATAATATCTTTCACTCGCTGGCTCTCAGTTCCGACCACAACTCTATCGGGTTTCATTGCTTCTTCAACAGCCGTGCCTTCGCTTAAAAATTCTGGATTGCTTGTTATTTCAATCTCGTTTTCAGGCAAAATATCATCAAAAATCTTTTTTACCTTTTCGCCAGTTCCAACGGGAACAGTGCTTTTATCTACAATTATTTTATTTCTTGGTAAATCATTATCTCGAATAATTTCTGCAATTTCTTTTGAAGTGGCTAAAACATTTTGCAGATCTGCAGCCCCATCTTTATCGGGGGGTGTTGGAAGGCAAAGAAACACTATGTCTGAGTTCTCAATTGCGTATTTTAAATCAGTCGTGAAAAATAAACGATTTCCTTCAATGTTGTGTTTCAGAAGCCATTCCAAACCGGGTTCATAAATCGGTGGAATACCTTGTCTCATTAATTCTACCTTGTGTTGGTCTATGTCAACACAAATCACACTATTTCCTTGAGCCGCGAAAGTTGTTCCTGAAACAATGCCTACATATCCCGTTCCAATAACGGAAATTTTGAATGCCATATTAGTTAGACTCCTTGTAGTAATTTAAAGATTACAAGCAATAAAATTATAAGAACACTTAACATTATTGCAATCTTTAAGAATTTTTTAATAATTGAATAAAAAAGACTTATTAATAAAAAAACACATAAAATTTTAGCCCATAAAGGGAATGAAACCCAAAAATTAAGGATGCTTTCCAAAAATATTCTACCTTAATTTGAATGCCATAGTAATTATTCCTTCCATAGCTATATTATCTTTGATTGGATTGAACCGCCATTGCCTCAATGCATCCATTGCTGCACGTTCTAATCTTGGGTCAGCTTTTTCCAAAGGGATCATTTTGTCAACGGTTCCATCAGGCAACACTGTGAATTTTATCCTAATCGTGCCTGAAGTATTTACACCAGCGGGGTAAGTTGGAATTTTCTTTTGTAATACAATCCGATTGCCACCACCGCCCCATTCAATATCTCCAAGTCCTTTGCCCAATCCTGCTCCATATCCTTTATCTCCTAAACCTTTTCCCAGTTCGCTACCTTTCGGATTACCAACGTTTTCTCTATCGCTGCCCTGTGCATTTGGGTCAGATTTATCGGCAAGTGCAAGACTTTTTGATGGAACAACATTCGCATCTTCAGGATTTAATTTACTATTAGATGAAACTTTTCCTGTGGCAGCAATCTTAGCATCTTCAAGCTGATTAGCAGGCAATTTGCCTTTATGTGCTTCACCTTCTTCTGTAAGATTGCCTTTGCTCATTCCTGTGCCATCACCTTCTCCGAAAATTAATAATTCAATGGGTATGACATTGCTTTTCGGTTCGTATAGTGTCGGTTGATGTAAATTGAACATCGAAGCAATTAAAACAACTAGTATGCTTAATACAGCCGAAATTAAAAAGCCAAGATATGTATTTCTATCCCATGGAATTTTAATATTGAAAGATTCTTTATTATCTATTCGATTATAATTCATTTCTTTTACCTTTATTTAACCCTATCAATCCACATTTGGCTGAATCCGAGTTGCTTAGCAGCTTGGATTGCTGTTTCTTTTGTTGGAAACTCACCGAATCTCACTCTGTACCATAGAACGTCTCTAATCTTTTGCTCGCTTATGTATGCCTTTTGTATATTTAAACTTTGCAACTTTTTCTTCCATTGCTCCGCATCTTCTTTTGAAGGTGTGGAATAAACTTGTATTGTGTATATGGATTTTTCTTCTTTTGGTGCAACTTGAGACATTGCTTGCTTATTATTTTGACGATTCTCGGCAAGCACAGTTTTGCTTGCTTTTTCTTCTCGCTGTGTTTTAGTAATTCTAGATTTTGGAGGAATTTCCTCCTTTATTTTATGTTCAGTAATCTTTTCTTGATTTATATTTGGTTTAACAGCAGGTGTAATTCTTTTATTTTTTGCATTTTTTTCAAGAATTGGTTCGATATTATTGTCTTCTTGCGTTGTGGAAGTATCAATTACAGAAATTTTTTCATTATTTTGCAAATTAGTATCGGTTTGATTTGTTTCTTGTTTGGCAGGTGGAACTTGATTGTTTGATTCTGGCTGAATGTTTTCAATTTTTTTTGCAACTTGATTATTTGTCGGCAAATTACGGAAAGTATTTAAACTTAAAAGTAATGCTACTGCAAAAAGTATTATTGCTGCTGCAACGATTATCCAAGGTTGAATGCGTCGACGTTTTTTCTCATTTTCTTGTTGGTCAGTGCTTTTTTCTTTGTTTCCCGATTTATTTGCATCTGCTTGGGAATTATTTTGTTCATTAATTTTTTCATTTGGGGAAATTTTGTGAGTTTCCTTTTGCTTAGATGAACTTGTTCTCGTCTCGTCTGTGAATTTGCTTAAATCTATTAATTCATAATCGCCTTTTTCTTCTATGGGGACAAAATTAATAGATTCATTGTCTTCGACAGTTTTCTTTTCTTTGCTTGAGCTCCGTTGCAATTCTTCTTCGAGCAATTTCTTAAAGTCATCGTCAATCTCTATTGTGTTATCTTCAATTTTCTCGTCTATATCAGTTTTAGATTCATCTGAAATTGGACTTTCCAAATTGTCAAAATTATCCCAAATAGACGCTGGCTCTTCTTGCGGATTATCTCCTATATTAGGATTAGTAATTTCAGGAATTGATTCAACTCCCTCTTCATTTTCGGTTGTATCTGTATATGTTGGAAATTTATCAGGATAGGATTCAATAGTATTAAGCAAAAAGACATCTTCATCCCCAGGATTTACGGATTCCAATTCGTTCTGTTCCTGCTCAATCTTATTCTTTTCTATATCTTCCATCAAAATTTCCAGTTAACTCCAATTGTTCCAAAAATTCCACGTTCGCGATATCCTTGCCATAAGAAATTATTACTATTTGTAAGATTTTGTAATTCAGCAAAAGCTTTCAAATTTTGCATTATATCATAATCAACACCAATTCGCAGGTTGAAATATGGATCAATTTCAATTGTATTCTCTCTATTTGTAAAACGTTTAGAATTATAGATTAATGCAAGTTCCGTGCCAAGTTGATCGAACCATTTCCTGTGATAATTTACAGCAAATTCCATCATTGGCAAATATGGAATAGAATTATTTTCAAAATTTAAAAATGATAAATTGATTCCCAAGTCAACTGAAATAATATCTTTTTTCGTAATGTCCCAAAAACCTTCACCTTTGAATTTGACTAAATTTGCTTTTTCATATATCAAGTTAATTGCATTTGAAGAATCTGAATTGAAATATGGATACTTTTCGTAAAAATGAGCAGCTCCTTCAATGCTTGCTCCTTTCTGGGCATCAGGATGATACTCGATGATTGCCCTCAAAATACCATTTGCCTTTGGAAATTCAAAATTCGTGTGAACATCGAAAAAAGGATTTTTTGCGAAATAATCTTTAAAATATTGCTTTTCGAAGCCTGTAAAGAATTGAGCTTGAGCAGTGAAGTCTTCGTTTGGCAAGAAACTTAACTGAGCATTAATCATTAGCGCTGATTGGCTTGTTTTGAATGTGTTCGAGGCATTTTGCCAACCAATTTCGCCCTCAATACTTAATAATTGATAGAACATACCACCATTTGCAGCAATTTCGTAAAAATTCAGAGAATGTGTATTGACATTTCCAAAATTTACATCTATGTTTCCGCCAAGTTTGAAATCATCAAAAAATGTATTTGCATTCAAAAAGCCCTCTACTCTATTTTCAAATGCCTTCGCAGGACTATCATCGATTTGAACTGTGTTTAGCCGTGCACCTGTAGAAAAATTTACACCTTCATAATTTCCATCACTTTGCAAATCAATACCTGCATTATAAGAGGATCTTTTTGGTGATGATAATATTCCATAGAGTTTATAATTTTGATTAGATATATTAACTGAAGTGCGAGTGCGGCTTCCACCAAATATCCAAAAGATATCAGGAGCGATATAATCAGAATTAACATTCAAAAAGAATCGGCTGAAATCGGAATTCTTTACTTCACCCGATGATGCATCGACTCCTGCCCTGGCATAAAGCTCATAGCCTTTAAGACGTATTCCATAACCTGCGAGAATATTAGCTGTTGAATAAAGTCCAAATTGTGCTTGTAAAAACCCTTTTGGAAATTCAGGCATTATTAAATTCTTTGGTAAAGGCTGTGCAGGAATTAATAGAGAATTCTGCTTTTCAAGTGGATTGAGTGAATCTAATTCCCTCTTTGTAAGTGCAGTTGGAGGTTGAGGGAATTGCTTCATTCCTGCTTTGACATTCAATTGTTCGGTTCCTTCAATAATGAATGTTGGCAATTCAAGTGGTGGTTGCTGCGTTGGAGCAGGCGTTCCTTGCCCAAAAAGATAATTGCTCATTAAAAATAAAACAATAAACAATATTTGATTTCTATTTTTCATGATTTTCACTTAGTTTTTGTTAAATTTTTTAAGCGATTTCTTGCAGTCCTGCCATAATCGTCATCGGGATTTATTGCCGTAAGAGCCTTGTATATATCTATTGCCAAATCATTTTCACCCTTCTTTTCATAAGCTTCTCCAAGATTAAGCAAAGAGAGAGGAAACCAAACTTCAACGTTAGGATACTTATCTTTAACAATTAAAAATGTTTCTATTGCTTTATCCCAGGCAGTATCTCTCATCCAAAGTTCACCAATTCTATATAGCGATTCAGCAGCAAGGTCGTTATCTTGAGAAATACTTGATAATATTTCGAATTCTTTCCGAGCTGAATCGTTCATTGAATTACTTCGATAATACATTGCAATTTTATATCGAGCATTTAATCCAT
>DIEP01000078.1:14364-27820 GCA_002418685.1 Ignavibacteria bacterium UBA5771 | reverse complement strand
TATTCTTTAAATCAATCTCCAGAGTTAGCATTGAATTGTTTGCTTTGAATCCAATTGTCCATTCACCCGAGAAAGAACCATCAAGCAATTGTTTTCCACCAAACACTGTTGCATCAACAACAGTTTGGATTTGCTCAGTCAATCGATATGCTGCTTTTGCAAGAGCAACTTTTTCGTCTGTTCCCAAAGCACCGCTTGCTGCGGTTGCAGTCATTTCTTTGACTTTGGTAAGCAAATTGTTGATGTTATCGAGAGCGTCTTGCGTTATAGCTGTAACGTTCTTTGCTTCACCTACAGCATTTTGAGCACTCTTTAGTGATTCGTTTCTTGCATTCAAAGATCGCGAAGTAATATACCCAGCGACGTCATCGGCGGCAGAATTGATTCTTTTACCTGTTGAGAGCCGTAATTGACGTGTTGCGATATCATTGTTAATTGAAATCAACGCATTATAAGCGTTCATTGCGGGAAGATTCGATCGAATTTTCGATTCGTTTGAAAATACAGTTGGCATAACAAACCTCCTTGTGTATTAAATTAATCCATTAAAATTATTTTTTGGCATCCTGCCAACCTTTTATTCCTGTTAATTCACTTATCGGTAGTTTTGAAAAATACTTTAGTCGAAGTATCTAATCTCCTATTCCCGTAAATTCGTTAATTGGATGCCCCGTATCAGAGTGGCTGTCTGGGAATTTGTTTTGAAAAATACATATTCTGTTGATATTTGATGGGGAATATTTATTTGCAAATCGGTGCAATCTATGGTAAAATACATCTTTGCTGCGTCCAAAGTGAATTTTATTCGGTGATTTTCATTAGGTAAAAATTTGATTGTATCACTTTCAGCAAGGATAGTTGAACCTTGAGATATTTTATATCCTTTATCAGATAAAATAATTTCTAAATCTGGTTTTTCTCTGAAATCATAATGTGTTGTGTTTAAAAACATAATTATCTCATTCCCTTTGAGCAGCGATAAATCAAATTCCAAATTATATTGAGTTACATCATCGATTTTCAATGATATAATGGCATCTTCATTAATTTTTAAGGAATTATCATTGATTTTTACTGCTTTATCAATTCCGTTCAGAAGATGAGCATTTATTTGGTATTGGTCAAGATTATAACGATTCAGTATCAATTTATCAGTAGAGCAAGAGTAAAAGAAAATTGTGCTGACCAAAATCAATAAAATTAAATTTATCTTAGCAATTATTTCCATTAAAATATTTTCCGATTTATTCATATCGCTTGGGTTGTTTTGGCAAATCTTTCCGATTATATCTCAACTCCTTTGGAAAGAAAATTCTATCTATAATTCTAAAAGATATACCAAAATAAAATTTTGAATAATTGAAAGTTTTTGAATCTGATTTAAAAATTTCAAATTTATCTGCTTCGCCAGATATAAATCCCCCTTTAAGTCCAACATCCAACATATCAGAAATACGCAAATTGAATTCTCCGCCCAAATTGAAGTAATAATTGGGATAATATCCGATTTCTAAAAATGGAGTTGCAGTAAGTTCATCTTGAAGAATTGTTGTCCAATATCCAACTCTAATTGGCAGAACGCTTGTTGTCCAATTGTTATCGCCAACAACAATTAATTTGAATAAAGAGGTCCCCGCATAAAGTGAATTATTGAGAATTGGCAGCACTACATTTGTTCTAGCAACTTCCACATCAAATCCCTTGATAAAAGTCTTTGATGAATCTGAAAGCGAAGAATACTGTGCATTAGAGGTTAAAAGACTTCCGCCCAACCATCCAATTTGCCAGCTTGAATGCTCGTGATCTTTCCATTCAACATAAGTTTCGGGGACGCGGTTGAGAAAGTCAAGCATAGACATACCAATACCAATGTATGGGAAATTCACAGTTTGTTCTTTTTTTGTATAGTCATTATTTGCTATTTGTGGCGTCCAACTGCCATTATATCCAACGGCATATCCAATATATGCACGAAGATTAAGCCCGCCAATAGACCCAACATCAATTGAACCCGACAAATTTATATATTGAGATGGGAACCATCCGAAGCCAAATGCAGGTGTGATTGCTATGTAAGGGATTTCTTCTCTGAGATAATATCGCTTGCGAATATAAATTGGGAAAGTACTCATTAGATATTTTTCAGACCTTGCATCGGGAAGAAGTGCCTCGTAAATTGATGTGCCTATAGTCCAATTTTTTGCATCTCGAAACCATCGTAACCGCCACTCACCAATACCCAACCTATAAATACCACCATTAAAAATCTTCCCACTTCCACCACGAGAAGATGCCGATGTATTCTGATCTATAAAAACTCCAAATAAGCCTGTTCCAATCCCATAATTCGCATTACCACCAATAGTTCCAATGCTCTCGAACACGCCCATCCTTATAAAATCAGGGTAATATCTCGTGATAGTGCTATCCCTTTGTATAGAATTGCGTTCGGAAAGCACTTCACGACTTGATGGAAAGACAGTTCCCTGATTTTGATTAACGGGAGAATTTCGAACGAAGTGCTGATAGGTTGTATCCCTCTCAGTAATTGTATAAATATCTTTTTCTTCGCGTGTTAAGCTTCCGCAACCCCATAACCCCGATGATAAGAGAGAAATAACTGAGAAGAATATTAGTAAAAACTTAATTTTCATAATGTTAATTTTAAAAAAATTCAATTTAAGTAATTTTTAAATTATTAATTTTGAAAATTTAGAGATTGATATAAATTTTATTATGGCAAATTATAATTTTAACGAAATAGAAATCAAATGGCAAAAATTTTGGGAAGAAAACAAAATTTATAAAACGGAAATTGATACAAATAAACCTAAATATTATATCTTGGATATGTTCCCTTATCCAAGTGGAGCAGGACTTCATATAGGGCATCCCGAAGGCTATACCGCCACTGACATAATTGCACGATACAAGCGGATGAAGGGATTCAACGTGTTGCATCCAATTGGGTTTGATGCTTTTGGATTGCCAACTGAGCGTTATTCTATGGTGACAGGAATTCATCCTGAAGAAGCTACAAAAACAAATATTGCAAATTTTCGCAGACAACTGAAAATGCTTGGTTTCAGCTTCGACTGGTCTCGGGAAATCAACACAACAGACCCTGATTATTACAAATGGACGCAATGGATGTTTCTTCTGATTTACAATTCATGGTTTGATGATAATCAGCAAAAGGCACGACCAATTTCAGAATTGCCCATCCTCGAGAATTTAAAAGACGAAAAGGAAATTAATGAATATATAGATCAAAATCGACTTTCATATATTGCGGAAATCCCCGTAAATTGGTGTGAGGAATTGGGGACGGTGCTTGCTAATGAGGAAGTTGATGAATGGCGTGAAAAGGGATATACTGTTGAGCGTAGACCAATGCGGCAATGGATGATCAAAATAACAAAATATGCTCAAAGATTGCTCGACGACCTTGAGATGCTTGATTGGCCTAAATCTACACTTGAAATGCAAAAAAATTGGATTGGTCGTAGCGAAGGTGCTGAAATATCTTTTCAAATTGAAAATTCTACAAAAAAGATCAAGGTATTCACAACACGACCCGATACAATTTTTGGTGCTACTTATCTTGTATTAGCCCCCGAACTTCCAATTGTTTTGGAAATTACAACCGAAGAAAATTCTGAGCGTGTAAAAAAATATATTGAGGAATCTGCAAAGAAATCTGACCTTGAACGAACTGAGCTTGCAAAAGAAAAAACAGGAGTATTTACCGGTTGCTATGCGATAAACCCCGCGAATAACAAGAAAATTCCAATTTGGATTGCTGATTATGTGCTCGGGCATTATGGAACGGGTGCAATTATGGCTGTGCCCGGTCATGATGAGCGAGATTATGAATTTGCGAAGCAATATGGTTTGCCGATTGCACAAGTTGTTATCCCTGCTGATAAATCTGATTGGGATATAGATAAAGCTGCTTACACATCTTATGATGGCATAGGAATCAATTCACAAAACGATGAAGTATCGCTCAATGGCATTCCCACGCTAAAAGCAAAAGAGATAATCAACCGTTGGCTTGAAGAAAAGGGAATTGGGAAGCCAAAAGTTCAATTCAAGCTTCGCGATTGGCTCTTTTCCAGGCAGAGATATTGGGGCGAACCAATACCAATTATTTTCTTTGATGACGGGACAAAGCGTTCACTCGAATTAGATGAATTACCTTTAAAATTGCCAAAAATCACTGATTTCCAACCTGCGGGAACAGGCGAATCTCCACTTGCAAAAGTACCTGAATGGATTTCTTTTATTGATAAAAAAACGGGGAAACACGGACGTTATGAAACTAATACTATGCCGCAATGGGCAGGTTCTTGTTGGTATTATTTGAGATTTCTTGACCCAAATAATCACAATTTTTTTGCTTCAAAAGAAAGCGAACAGTATTGGATGCTCCCAAATGGTGTGGATCTTTATGTTGGTGGTGCCGAACATGCAGTTCTGCACTTGCTTTATGCACGATTTTGGCATAAAGTGCTTTATGATTATGGTTATGTTTCCGAACCCGAACCTTTCCATAAACTTTTCCATCAAGGGCTAATTCTTGGGGCAGATGGGCGGAAAATGAGCAAATCACTCAATAATGTTGTGAATCCTGATAAAGTAGTTGAAGGATATGGGGCTGATGCACTTCGCCTGTTCGAGATGTTTTTGGGACCTCTGGAGCAATCCAAACCCTGGTCGGAAACAGGTATAGAAGGAATATCTCGCTTTTTAAATAAAATTTGGCGACTATATATAAATGAGAATGATGAACTTTCAGATAAGATACAAGATGTTCAGATGAATAATGAGCAAGAATATCATCTGCATCGAACAATCAAAAAAGTTGGCGAAGATATTGAACATTTGCGTTTCAATACGGCAATTTCGCAAATGATGATCTGCGTCAATGAATTTTCAAAATATGAATATTTCCCACATAGTGCAGCTATTGATTTTCTGAAATGTCTTGCTCCATTTGCTCCTCATTTTGCAGAGGAATTATGGTCAAAATTAGGGAATAATGATTCCATTTTTAATGCGGATTATCCCAAATATATTGAAGAAAAAACTATTTTAAATGAGATCGAAATAGTTATACAAGTGAATTCCAAAATCAGGTGTAAACTTATTGCAAGGATTGATAGCACGCAAGATGAAATTATCGAGAAAGCATTAAAAGAAGAAAATATTCAAAAATTTATTGAAAATAAAGAAATAAAAAAAGTGATTTATGTGCCAAATAAATTATTAAACTTTATAGTTGGATAAATTTAATTTATCTAAGTCGAGATTATTTTGATCGAGATTTTTGAGAACAGAGCGATAGGTGGCTATGACCATCACCATAGGCATCCAGAAGTAAGGAGTGCCGTGAATTCCTGCAAGAAAACAAGCATCATAAATCAACATAATCCAGACATATATAACAACGAATTGAACTGTCTTCAATTTTTCGTTCGTGACAATACTTATAATTTCTTTCTTTCTCATAAAAAGCCCGATTTTAGCTACAAAAAATAAAAGAGCTAAGAAAACAGCAATTCCAAAAATTCCCATTTCTGCGAGAATAGCAAAAGCTGATGAATCAGCAAATCGCATTTGAGATAGAGGATGGTAATAAGTGTTGCCCATCCCTATCCCTACTATAGGTGATGTAAGAAATAATTCAAAAGCATTTTTAAATGATTTAAGCCTTCCTGGAGTTGATTCTCCCCACAGTGGATCCATTCCCGCTTTTGTCGATAACAAACCTGAGACACGTTCATAAAATAATTGAATAATGCTTGTATGTGTCATATTTTGAAAATAAATATCAAAGATTACCACAACTGTTATCAATAGAACTAGCGGTATAATAAATTTTGAAACCTTAATTTTTTCTAAAAATATTAAGGATACCAAAAACAAAATTATAGCACTTAAACCACTAAGAGAGAATGGTGCCAATAATCCTATAACAACTGATATAAATACAATCAAATTTAATATCTGATTTTTTATAAATGGTTTTGATCCTTTCAAAAAAGGGACAACAATATAAATCAAATTAAATATATTATAATAAGCAAGTGCAGAAGGTTCAGGAAAAATTGAAGTTGCCCGATAGAAATTTCCGAATTGCAAAGCAAGCTGTTGAGTCTCCCCCTGAACTTCTTTCATACCACGTTGTTCAAACGAGACATTAGTTATTTTAATCCAAGCATAAGGTAAATCATAAAGTCGCGCGAATATTTGATAAATACCAAATATATTAACAAAGAATGCAACAATTAACACAACTTTTATTGTATTATAAAATGCTTCGTTATCGGTTTCTGCTATGAGAAATATAAATGTAAAGAAAATTAAAAATAGATAATGAATAAAAGATTTTGCGAATTGATTTATCTCAATTGACCCACCCCAAAATATCAACCCAATTCCCGATATTAGCGATGCAAAAGCCGAAAGATAAAGCAAATTTGCAAGCATACCCTTCTGAAATTTGAATGGCTTCTTTTGTATTATAATTTGAAATATAACCCAAATAATTATGGCTCCCATTATCAAATCTGTCAATGTTACCCCATATCTGGCTATTGAAAATACTTGGAAAAGACTCGTCAAATAAGTAAGCCAAAGAGCTATAATTAAAAATTGCGGAATTTTTACCATTTAACTTAATTTTGCAATATATAAAATTTCAAATTTAATTATTCTTTTGCTATTTTTGGAATATGTTAAAATGTATTTTTACAAAAACTGCTATTAAATTGGAAAATAATCAGGAGACAGTTGCAATTCCTGCAGAAATTACAACTTTGGATGTGACTATACCTGCCAAAGTAATTTTGTTCAATGATGATTGGCATACTTTCGACGAGGTTATAGCACAATTGATTAAAGCAATTCAGTGTTCCGCCGAGCATGCAGAACAACTTGCATGGGAGGTACACAATAATGGCAAAGCAGTAGTCTTCGAAGGAGAACTCTCGGGATGCTTGCAAGTCAGCTCAATCCTTGAAGAAATTGCTCTGCACACTCAAATTGAATATTAAACAAATTTATTCTTTTATTTCTTCTTCATCGTCTGTCATAGAAGACTCATTATCATTAATTTCCATCTCATCGTCGGGAAATTCCATACTTTCTGTTGTATCATCCTCTTCAATAATGTCAATTTCATCATTGTCAGTATTGGCAGTTGATTCATTCTCACGAGCTTGTATTTGCTTCTTTACTGCATAATCATCAAAAGATATTTCTTCTGTTGTTGCATACCCCAATAATATTTCGAACAATTTATCTTCTTTTAACCGAGCTAAAAGATCTGCATTCTTTCTTATTATATCAGCCGTGGCTTCGGGTGATAAACCTTGAAAATATTGACTTTGCTTTTCAACAAAAGCATCAATATCGCTATCTTCTACTTCGACATTCTCGAGTTTATATAGTTTAGTTCTTAATAAATCCCAAAGAGCAATTTTTTTGGGCATATCGCCTGCATATTGCAAAAGAGTAGCATCAAGATTTGTCTCATTTTCGGGAATATTATAATGCTTTTTGACTGATTTCAAATAATCAAGGTTTGAAATTTGCATGAGTTGTTCGGGAATATAAATATCCCAATTTTCCTGGATTAAAAACTCGCGAATTTGATCTTCCATCTCATGACGGCTTTCTTCGTCCCATGCATCCTGCAATTCTAATTCGATGCTATTTCTTAATTCTTCTAAAGTATCAAATTTATTCTGCGAGATTTTTTTGGCTAATTCATCATCTATTATTGGAGGTATTATACGTGATATTCCCGTTATTTCTATTTCATAAGAATGTGTAGGATCACTTTCAGGAGTAAAATCAAATTTTTCGTTAACTTTTCGATTCAGAAATATATCTCTAAATTCGTGGTCAAGTTGTGGGTGGCTCAGATAAATTTCATCAGTGCCAGAATCTTCGTGGTCGTGACCTTCCTCTTCTTCTTCATGATGATGATGAGTAATAATATTAAATTTAACAGTATAGCTAAGAGATTCTACTATTTCAGCAGGTTCTTTTTCAGCAAAATTAAATGCTAATTCATCAAGTTTATTTTCGATTTCTTCGCTTTGAACAATATGGACGGGCTCAAATACTGTGAGATTATCCTTATAATCTTTAATTTGGAAATCTGGGATTGTTTGATAGCCAATAATATATTTGATACCTTCATCAGTTTTCTGAATATCGAGTAAATTGGGATTGCTGAGCAAAATTATGTTTTCTTCAGCAGCAATACGTGGGAAATAGTCATTTACTATGTCTATGTTGGTATCAGCTTCGATTGCTTTACCATACATATTTTTTATCATATTTTGTGGAACATGCCCTGGACGAAAACCAGGGATTTTCATATTCTTTTGTGCCTCGGCATATGCTTTGTCTAGAAATGGTTTAATTTCTTCGTTACTAATAAATAATTCGAGTTTGTTCTCACCATTTTCGTTTTCAATAATTATTTTTTCCATAAATCATCCTTTATTTTGTGCGGTCGGAGAGACTCGAACTCTCAAGAGTTGCCTCACTAGATCCTAAGTCTAGCGCGTCTGCCAATTTCGCCACGACCGCAGATATTATGTAAAAATCGTTTCTTTGTCATTGCAAGCAAATATTCTTGCGAAGCAATCTATTAGATTAATGAAATTGCCCCGGGAATAAAGTTCCTCGCAATGAAAGCCCTTCTCACTTTTGCAATGAGCGTTAATATTAATTCTAATAACTTTATGCAGAAATGCAAAGTTACAAAATTAACAATTTTCTTTAAAACTATAATAATTAATGAAATTATCTGGTTTCTTAATGAATACCTATCCGATTTTCAAGCGCATTTTCCCAATCCGCGGTTAATTTTGAAATGCTTGTATTAACCACCTTATTTATAATAAAATTATTTTCAATAACGCTTCCAAGTTTGAAATTTTGCACATTATATTCTTTGCATAATTTTTCAAATTCGGAAATGTTTTCTGCGGACACAGTCACAATTATTCGAGATTGCGATTCGCCAAAAAGCATTCCTAACGAAGGATCATTGCCTAAATCTACACTGCATCCATATTTTATGGAATCGATTGACATTTCAGCTAATGCAATTGCAATTCCACCTTCAGCAACGTCATGTGCAGCATTAATAATTTTATTTTTAATTAAATCAAGAGTTAATTTTTGCAATTCGATTTCTTCTTGCAGATTCAAAATTGGAGCTTTCCCAAGAATATTACCCGTTAAAATCTTTACAATCTCACTTCCGCCAAGCTCTTCGCGATTATTTCCTAATAAATAAATCGCATCACCGCTATTTTTGAATTCGCTGCTCATTCTATCATCAAGATTATCAATAATTCCAAGCATACCAATTACTGGAGTCGGGAATATTGCGTTTTCTTGAGATTCATTATGGAAGCTTACATTTCCACCCGTAACAGGTGTATTCAAAGCTATGCAAGCATCACGAATGCCACGAACTGCCTCTTTGAATTGCCAATAAACTTCGGGATCATAGGGATTACCAAAATTCAAGCAATTTGTGATAGCAATTGGTTCAGCACCGACGCAAACAACATTCCTTGCTGATTCACAAACTGATTCCATTCCGCCTGTATATGGATCTAGATATACATATCTGCCATTGCAATCAGTAGAAAGAGCAATTGCCTTGCCTGGCAATTCTTTTAAACGAATAATTGCTGCATCACCTTTTGTGGAAACCGTGTTTGTAAGCACTTGGGAATCGTATTGCTCAAATACCCATTTTTTTGAAGCAATTGTAGGCGAATTAAGTAATTTCCAAAACAATTCTTCATTTGTGAATTTTATTTCCAAATTGTTGAAATCATAAGCGTTGAGTTGATCGAGATAACTCGGCTTTTTGGAATCTCTATCATATTGCGGGGCGCCACCACCAAGCACAAGCGATTGGGTTGGCACATTTATCACTAATTTCCCATTTCGAGAAATTTTTAAAATTTCTTCTTCGATGACTTCGCCAATTTGCGTTAATGGCACGTCCCATTTATCAGCAATTTTTTGTGCTTGGGCATCTTTCCCTTTTTCAATAACGAGCAACATTCTTTCTTGGGATTCTGAAAGCATAATTTCATAAGCAGACATTTCATTTTCTCGCAAAGGCACTTTATCGAGGTCAATAAGCATCCCCACATTCCCGCGTGCACTCATTTCTGAAGTTGAAGAAGCAATACCCGCAGCTCCCATATCTTGCACACCGACGAGCACGTTTGCGTCAAGCATTTCAAGTAATGCTTCGAGCATCGTCTTTTCTGCAAATGGATCGCCAACTTGCACGCTTGGACGCAAACTCTCTGATTTCTCGTCAAATTCGCGTGATGCAAGCAGCGAAGCTCCATGGATACCATCTCGTCCTGTTCTGCTTCCTAGTATATAAACAGGGTTGCCAATTCCCTTTGCGGTTGCAGAAATAATTTTATCTTTATGCACTATTCCAACGGCTTCGGCATTTATCAGTGGATTATCTTGATAGCAATCATCAAAATATACTTCTCCTGCAACTGTTGGCACACCAAACGAATTGCCATAATCTCCGATGCCCTTTACAATTCCCTTCATTAAATACTGTGTGCGAGAATTATTTAATTCGCCAAATCGCAGCGAATTAAGCGAGGCAATCGGTCTTGCTCCCATCGAGAAAATATCGCGTAATATTCCCCCAACGCCCGTTGCTGCTCCTTGATAAGGCTCAACTGCTGATGGATGATTATGGCTCTCGATTTTGAAAGCAATTGCATAACCATCGCCCACATCGACAAGCCCTGCATTTTCTGCACCTGCTTCAACAAGCAATCGCCCACCGCTTCGGGGAAATGTCTTTATTAATTTGATTGAATTTTTATAAGAGCAATGCTCGCTCCAAAGCACTCCGTATACTCCAAGCTCGGTATAAGACGGTACTCTGCCAAGAATGTCGAGTATCATAGAGTATTCTTCATCATTCAATCCAACTTCATACGCTGTCTCGATTGAAACAGGAATTTCGCTATAAACTATTTCGTTCATAAAATTTCACTTTAAGAATTTATAAAATTAAGGATTTTCAAACATTTGAAAGTTATATTTTGATAAATATTTGCGGGGATAGTGAATTCGCAATATATTAGAAAAGATGTTAGGATCCCTCACTAAGTTATTAATAAGCATAGCAATTGTCAATTATTAATAGTGTGTAAATATTCAATTGAATAATTTATTTATAATGATTTTAATCATTTATCAAAACCGATAAAATGGTTATTATATTTTCGTATCCGTCTTTTCACTCACAAATGAATTAATGGGCTATAAGTCCATAAGAATGGTAATATGAGGACATCTGTGGATGAGGCAACCTGCTACTAATAATTGTTTTTTGTTTGCTGAAACTACCATATTGCAGTTGCTATATTCCTAAACTTTGACTGATTTTATATATTGAATCCGCTCTGAAACGGGTGGATGAGAATAATTCAAAAAAGCATAAAATGGATGCGGTGTTAAGTTCGATAAATTCTTTTCGGATAATTTCTTTAAACCTGAAATGAAAGCATCTTTCATTTGAGTTGTCTCAATAGCAAATTTGTCAGCCTCACGTTCATTTTTTCGCGAAAGCATATTAAAAAATATTGAAAGAATAAGTTCAATTGCAGAAAACAACATTCCGAAAAATAAAATACCCGCATAAATCGGTTGCTCCGTCATATAAAAAGCATCGTAAAGTCCCTTTGTGTCAAGAAAAAGCGAAAGCAAAAACAGCAATATTCCCGTTTGGAGAATTGATAATATTGTCCCTTGCGTAATATGATGTTTTTTATAATGACCAACTTCGTGAGCAAGTATTGTCAAAATTTCATCAGGTGTATGATTAGCAATCAATGTATCGAAAAGAACAATGCGCTTGTTTTTTCCAAAACCTGTGAAAAATGCGTTCGACTTTGTAGACCGCTTGGATGAATCCATCACAAAAACATTTTTTAAAGGGAAATTCACTTGCTTGGCGTATTCCATTATTTTTTCTTTGAGTTCTACATCTTCAAGTGGCGAGAATTTATTGAAAATTGGCATAATCCAAGTCGGGTAAATATATTGCAAAATAAGCGAAAACAGAACAAATGCAATCCAAGCATAAAGCCATGCTATTGTGCCTAATTCATTGAATATATAGAGTATTAGCAATAAAATAGGACCGCCAATAACGATTGATAAAGCAAGCGATTTAAGCAAATCCGTAATGAAAACTTTAGGCGTTGTGCGATTAAATCCATATTTCTGCTCAATTACAAATGTTTCATAAATGGAAAGCGGTAGAGAAATAATTGAACTTAATAATGAAAGAATCCCTATGAAAATTAATGCTCGTATATAAAAATTGCCCGAAATACTAATTGCCAATTGATTTACCCATTCAAAACCTCCAATAAACCAGAAAATTAGCGTTAGAATTAGCATAAAAGTGCCTGTCAGATTTTCAAAACGCGTATTTTCCCGCAAATACTTTTGTGATAATTCATAACGGTCTTGCGAATAAATATCGCGGAAATCTTCGGGAAGTTCGATTCGCAAATTTTTTATATTTAAATAATCAGAGATTAACCCTAAAAAGTATGATACCAAAAGGGTTAAAAGAATGATAATTCCATAAATGTTCATATTAAGTTCTACCAAATTGTTTGTCTAAATCAGAAAGAGTCAATTCCAAAATTACGGGTCTGCCGTGGGGACAGATATAAGGCATTTTGCAATTCATTAGGTCAATTACAAGCTGTTTCATTTGTTCATAGCCTAATTTTGCTCCTGTTTTGATTGCCGATTTGCAACTGAATGAAGCCGCAAGATTATCTCGATTAGTGCTATGACGAACTTGCAGATTGTTTGTATAATCATCGATGATTTCTGTTAAAATGCTTTCTTCATTTCCCGGAGGCACATCTTTGGGAATAGCAAAAAGTCGAATTTTATCCGACTCAATTTTTTCAAATTTGAATCCCAGCGTTTTCAAATCTTCTTTTATTTCTTCAATAATTGCAATTTGAGAAACAGAAAATCTCACATCGACGGGAAACAGTAATTCCTGCGGATTTGCATAAAGTTTATTGAACCTCTCAATAGTTTTTTCGTAAATCACACGTTCGTGAGCATTGTGCTGGTCTACAATAAGCACACCGCGGCTTGTTTGCACAAAAATATATTTATTAAGCAATTGCCAAAAAGCTGCATTAGACAATTCCGAAATCACAACGCCTGATGGTCGAGAAAACGCAAGGGTAGGCATATTGGGTTCAGAAGAAATCTGCTGCTCATTTCTATGAAAGAGCAAATCAAGTGTGCCTTTCGATAATTGCTGATAGTTCCCTTCTTTGCGATATTGTGATTGAAAAAAGCTATTGGCATCTGAAGTTTTATTTGC
>DIEP01000078.1:9789-14309 GCA_002418685.1 Ignavibacteria bacterium UBA5771 | reverse complement strand
TAAGGATTGGTGATTTCGCCATTTTCAATATTAATATTAGTAGTTAAATTGTTAGATTCAAGCGTGATTGCAACTGCTTTTCGCAAAGTATTGTAAACATAATTTTCATTATCAAATTTGACCTCATTTTTCTGTGGATGGATATTTACATCGATTTTTTCAGGGTCAATTGTCAAATTGATAACATAAACGGGTTTATAATTTTTTTCTAAAAGATGCTCAAATGCAGAATAAATGGCAAAACTCAAATTCCTGCTTTCCACAGGTCGGCGATTAACAAAAAGATACTGTCCTGAATTGGATGGTCGAGCAAATTGTGGCAACCCAATATATCCGTTGATAAGCATCAATTCATTTTTATATTCAATCGGCAGAAATCCATCTTTTGCATTACTTCCGAGCAATTCAGCAATCCTTTCCAGCAAAGTGCTTGGATGAACATCAAACACCAATGTATCTTCATCATAATAAGTGAACCTTCTATCAGGATTGGCAAGCGCAAAACGAATGAGCGTATCGCTTATATACCTGATTTCAGTTAGTTTCGATTTCAAAAATTTGCGTCTTGCGGGAACATTGAAGAATAAATTTCTAACAAAAACCTGCGTGCCAATTTCCTGATTAAATGGTTCAATAATGGGATCTTTCATTGGTTCGTTAATCAATCTCCAACCGTGAGCATCGCTTTGGAGTCGCGTTCTAATTTCGACATTTGCAACTGATGTAATTGAAGCAAGTGCTTCACCGCGAAAACCAAACGTACTGATGCGTTCAAGGTCCTCTTGCGTCTTAATTTTGCTTGTAGCGTGGCGCTTTATTGATAATTCCAAATCATTACGGGACATTCCCACACCGTTATCGAGAACAGAAATTAACTGCTTTCCTGCATCTTGAATAATTATTGCAATTTCAGTAGCATCGGAATCGAGTGAATTCTCCACAAGTTCTTTCACTACTGATTCAGGACGCTGGACCACTTCGCCCGCCGCTATTTGATTAGCAATAAAATCAGGCAATAATATTATTTTATCTTCTGTTAGCAATTAAATATTCTGTTAAAAAATTATTAGACGAAATTAATAAAAAAAATACTGAGGAGAAATATTTCATCATTTGGTTGTCAAATAATTGACAAATATCTGCCATTTCTGAATGGAAATAAATCATAAATTGCAAGATTGCTAACATAAAGAAATTTCAATAATCAATTAAATTGCTTCACTTACAAGCAAGTTCCCAATATTCAGTATAATTTTTGGCATAAATATTGTAATAATCTTTATTATGCTTATAAAAAAGTTTAATATATTATTTATTCTCATTTCTGTCATTCTGCTGATTAGTGCAGATTTGCAGGCGGCATCTATCCGTATTGCAAGGAATGATGTGGATAGCAGCCGTGCTGATTTTATCACAGCGGGCTATACTTTTTCCTTTGATATATTGCTCGATAGCTTAGATAATTTTAATGGTGCATCATTCGAACTGAATTGGGATCGTCCTGATTATATTTTCTTTTCAGAATGGCAAATTGGCAAAATTGGTGAGAAATCTCAAGCATTTGTAGAGAAATATCCCGGCAAGCTTATAGTAGCTGTCTCTACGGGCTTACCACTAATCGAATCTCATTTTGCAAATTCATCAATCATTTCCTTAAAATTTGTCGTGCTTCAAAATGCGATGAATTTAGATAGCGTAAAATTTACTTTCCAGAAACCAACTGCTTCGGCGACTATAGATACACAACCGCAATTACTGCCGCTCGAGCATTTACCCTTTGTGTTCAAAATTCATAGTTATATTGAAGTATTCCCTGGAGATGCTGACGGTAATGGCATAGTCGATCATCTTGATTATTCAAATGTGATGTTAAATCTTGGGATGGGTTCGGAATCTCAACATTCGAGGACATTCAAACGGCTTTATCCAAGTATATTTTGGGTTCCTCAGAAAGTCCTTGTTTGGGATTTGCCTGATGCTACTTATGCAGATTGTGATGGAAATGGCGAGATAACAATGAAAGATATGCTTGTGGTCAGTTATAATCTCGGAAAAACTACAAACCAAATTGGAAAAGTGCAAACTCCATTACAATCAAATTCTCCAATCATCAAATCAACTTACAAGGTAAATTCAGAAAATAATATAATACTTCCTGTCAATTTCCAAACCGACAGGAAATTCCTTTCGGCATATATAAAAATTCAGCTAATCGATGATTTAATCAATAATTTATCTGATACGTTTATCCATTCTATCTTTAATGAAAATAATGAAATATCTTTTTCAAAAATCGTTGGGAATTATCTTTATATATTTTTGGGGACAAGCGATCGAAGTATGAACCTAATAAATTCAGGAGAAATTGCTCGATTGATTTTCAACGAAAATGGGGAAGTGAGTGCTAATGGAATTTCAAGTATTGAAGGGGAAGCAATAGATGAATCGGGCAATATTTTCCCAATTGATTTCCAAATCAGTCAGCAAAGAACTTCAATTGCAGATATTACTGGTGATGATCTATTCAATATTAATGTTCAGTCAAATTCGCTTGAAATTTCTGCACTTCTTAATACTAATATTCAAAGCGTGGAAATATATGATATGCTTGGTAGGTTAATAGCTTCCCAAGAAAACATTCCAAACCCTAATTCGATAATTATAAATCTGCCAAATGCAAAAACTCAAATCCTTTTTGTAGCTATTTCAACAAATCAAGGCAAAAGAATTTGCAAGATACAAGCGCATTAAGATTATTAGGAGTGTCTCTCGGCAATTACTCTTATAATCAATCTATTTGATTAATGAAATTATTATAAAACTATCGTTCCTCATATTTATCATTCACAAAATAAATTCATTGTTATAAAACACAATTTTAGCTAGTATTTCAATAATATTTGTTAAATTAGTAAAAATTGGCACGGTATTTATTTTGAAACACGAAAATTATAATATTGACGATCGAATTTCCACTGTTTACTTTGCATGCGACCTTGCAAAATGCAAAGGCGCCTGCTGCACTTTTTATGGTGTCGATGGTGCACCATTGCTCGAAAGCGAACTCGAAGATATCGCGAACAATCTCGATGCAGCAAAAGAATATCTATCTGAATCATCAATAAAATACATTGAAACGTATGGATATGCTCAACGTGATATGAGTGGCTATCTTACTACTCAATGCATAAATAATCGAGATTGTGTATTTGTATATTATGAAGGCGACATTGCCAAATGCGCTATCGAAAAAGCATATTTCAATGGAAAATCCACTTTTCGCAAACCAATATCTTGCCATTTATTCCCGATTCGCGTCAGTAATGGTAATATTTATTACGAAGAAATACCCGAATGCGAACCCGCCAAAGAAAAGGGCGAAGCAGACGGTTCTCCACTTTTGGATTTTCTAAAAGAATCGCTTGAGCGACGATTTGGATCGCAATTTTATGATTCTTTAAAGAATAATGGTGTATAAATGAAGGGTAAACTATGGCAATAAATGTATCAGTTAATATCGGCACACAACTTCAGCAAACTCTGACTCCACAGCAGATCCAATATCTAAAACTTCTCCAAATGCCCTTAATCGAATTTGAAGAAGAAGTCAAGCGGCAAATCGAAGAAAATCCTTTATTAGAAATGGCGGATGATGCAACAGCAAACCGTGAAAATGAAATCAACGAGACAAGCGAAGAACCCCTTTATGATGAGGAATTTGAAGAAACCCCAATTTATGATAATGAACAAGAATTCGACATAAGTGAAGAAAGCGCTTCTGAAGATGAAGTCACTTATTTCAATGATTTAAAATTGCAGAATGAAATTCCTCTATCAAATTATAATCCTGAAGAGGATGAAGAACCTAGCGAGTTCTATAAAATGGTTCTTCAAGACGATGCCGAATATATTCCAAATCCGAGGAGTTCTTGGGATGATGATGAAAACGAACCTTTTGAATTTCAAATTAAGGAAAATCTAAATTTTATCGAAGAACTTGAAAAGCAATTAACTCTGTTTCCATTTAGCGAAGAAGAACTTTTGATTGGTAAGCATATACTTTGGAATGTTGATGATGATGGATATTTGCGTAGAGATCTTTCTGAAATTGTTACAGAGACTAATTCAAATATTGCCGAGCTAAATTTTGAAATTCAAAAAAATAAATATCTCAAATCTTCCGAAGACAAGCTGAAATCATCCAAGCAAAATCCTGCGTGTAATTATCAAATTGAAGATAAAAGTAAAAAGATGCTTGGCGAGATACTTATCCAAAATCCTGACTTAATATCCACAAATTCATCTGATTATGTAGTTGATATTTTTCGTGAAAAAGAAAACGTCCTCAAATCCGTGACGCTTGAGCAAGTCGAGAAAGTTTTGAAAATCATTCAACAATTGGATCCGCCAGGGATTGCTTCTCGCAATTTGCAAGAATGCTTGATTGCACAATGCAAAGCAATACTCAAGCCCACTCCTTCGCAAAAAATCGCTTTGCGTGTTCTCACAGAAGCTTTTGA
>DIEP01000078.1:2298-9721 GCA_002418685.1 Ignavibacteria bacterium UBA5771 | reverse complement strand
GGCTTTTCTTATCCTGGAATGTCTACCATTATTCCTGATTTCATAATCGAAAATAACGAAGAAACAGGCGAGCCACAAATAATATTGAACGATACAACAATTCCACCTTTCAAAATCAGCACAATCTATGAAATGCTCAAGAAAGAAGCAAAGGAAAAGAAATATAATAAAGAAACAAAGCATTGGATACGATCGAAATACGAAGATGCAAAATTTCTTATTCAAGCAGTGCAGCAAAGGCGGGCAACTATGCTAAAAGTTATGGGGGCTATCGCAGGCATTCAAAAAGAATTTTTCATAAAAGGTCCCAAGGCTCTAAAACCATTGATTTATGCAGATATTTCGAATTTGACGGGACTGGATATTTCCACAGTTTGCCGAATAGTCAACAATAAATTTGTGCAAACAAATTACGGAACATACGAGCTTAAATATTTTTTCAGTGAAGCCTTGCCAAATGATGAAGGAGAAGAAGTCTCGACCACAATCATTAAAGCGAGAATAAAAGAAATGATTGAGCAAGAAAGCAAGAAACGACCGATGAGCGATGAAGCAATAGCAGATAAACTAAAGCAAGAAGGTTTCAATGTTGCGCGGCGCACTGTTGCAAAATATCGCGAGCAAATGAAAATCCCCGTAGCCCGCTTACGCAAAGAATTATAGAAAAATTATTGAAGAATGAATGTTAGCGAAATATGATGCGATATCCCACTTGATGATAGATATTCATTGGAAATTGTATAATCAATATGGCTAACAAAATTCAAACTTTCAATTAAATTTTGCAAATTCGGTCGCAAGGAAACTCCCGCCCCCCATTTATTCAATGGAAATAACTGCGGTTTGCCAAGTTTTTCACCATATATTTCAATTCCCCCGCGAAATGCAATTATTTCATCGGGTGCAACTTCTAATCCTATGCAATAGCTCGGTGATATTGCATTTTCGATAAATGAACTTTCCAAAGAGAGAAGCAGATATTTTGTGGCAGGGACAACAACTTGCTCAAGTTCGCCTGTTGTCGCAGAGCGCGTTTCATAAGTACTGGAATTAAAGCCCCATTCCATTGCTATTCCACTGCGAATTTCATAAGGAAGCACTTCGTAATCCGCACTTGTATTGCTCCAATACATCCGCCCATAAAGGTTTCTAGCAGATAATGCAAAAGAAAATAAATCCATCACATTGAATTTTGTTCCCAAATCAAATGCAAACCCATTAGCTTGCAAATCAGAACCCGACAAATTGTCATTCAAATATTTCACAGAAGCTCCAAATGAGGCGAATTCCAAGCGATATGCTCCTGCGGCGATAAACTCAAATTGATTATCTGACATATTTCGTGTGGGATTGCCCCTGATATCTCTCCCCATAAATGAACCCGAAAATAAGCTATTTATACCTACACCAACACCAAAATTATCCGAAATTTGTTGTCCATAAGAAAGCAAGCTATTTATTCTCCCTAAACCAAGTGCCCCGACATTTGCCGTAAAAGAAGGTGTGGAATTGAAGAATCCAAAGCCCGCAGGATTGTAGAATATTGCAATTGGATCGTTTGCAATTGCAGAATATGCTCCCGCAAGTGCAATGGGTCTTGTTCCCACATCGCGGAGCAAATACATTTCGGGCGAGCCACCGATGGAGCTTTGTGAGTAAGAATATTGCAAAGTAATACTCATCAAAAAGAATATAATCAATAAATATCGTGCGCTGCTCGAGTTAATTCTATGTTGTGTATTAGAATTCATTTAAATAATAATAATAAAGAATTATTTATAATGAAAGCACATTCAAAAATTATACCATAAATTAAATACAGGCAAATATTATCAAATTTCTTGAAATTCAATTGAAATTGTCGATTAAAGAAAAAACACTTTTTTGCGTCTATTTTAAAAATATTTATTTTTTTAGAAATATTTATATAATAATTTTATAATTTTAAAATTTTTAAAAAAGCAATTTTAAATATATAAAATTCACAATTTTGAATAAACACAAAGGTAAATAAATGAAGATACCAAGACTGTATACAAAGGCAGGGCAAAGTCCTTACGACTTATTTTCCTTCACAAAGAGAAAGACACAACTTCGCAATCCTGATGGCTCTATTGTGTTCGAAGCAGTCGATGTGGAAGTGCCGTCAAATTGGTCACAGATGGCAACAGATATACTCGCACAGAAATATTTTCGCAAAACGGAAGTTCCGCAATATGATGAAAATGGCAAGCCATTATTAGACCAAGAAGGTAAGCCTGTGCTTGGTTCAGAGACAAGTATAAAGCAAACAGTTCATCGATTAGCATATACTTGGAAATGGTGGGGAGAAAATAATGGCTACTTTGATAGCGAGGCTGACGCTCAATCTTTTTATGATGAGATTGTGTATATGTTGCTCAATCAGATGGCTGCTCCTAATTCTCCGCAATGGTTCAATACGGGGCTTTCCACAGTTTATGGAATAAAAGGCAATAAGCAAGGACATTATTATTATGACCCTGCCGAAAAAGAAATCAAGCAATCCCAGGATGCATATACACGCCCACAGCCTCATGCTTGCTTTATTAATTCCGTTAAGGACGACTTGCTCAATCCGGGTGGTATTTTCGATTTGCTTACTCGTGAAGCTCGCGTTTTTAAATTTGGGAGCGGTTCAGGCTCTAATTTTTCAGCATTACGAGGCGAAGGCGAAATTCTGTCAGGTGGCGGTGTGTCTTCGGGTTTGATGAGTTTTCTGAAAGTTTTCGATCGAGCAGCAGGAGCAATCAAATCGGGCGGTACCACTCGTCGAGCTGCGAAGATGGTTATACTTGATATTGACCATCCCGATATTGAAAAATTTATCGAATGGAAAGCTCAGGAAGAGCAGAAAGTAGCCGACTTGGTCTCAGGTTCTCGCATCATCTCAAAATTCCTTTCAGCGATTGTTGATGAAGCAATTCAAAATGGAACTAATCCAAAGGAGAACAAGCAACTTTCGAAGCTTATTCAAAAAGCATTGAATCGTGGCGTTCCATTAAATTATATAAAACGATATTTAGATTTAGTTTCTCAGGGATTCAAAAATTTCGATTTCAAGGAATTTGATACAAATTATGAAGGTGAAGCATATATAACGGTGAGCGGTCAAAATTCCAATAATTCAGTTCGTGTGACAAACGATTTTATGCGATCAATGGAAAATGATGAGATTTGGGAACTAAGATGGAGAACCACAAAGCAAGTAGCCAAAACTTTGCCTGCACGCAGTCTGTGGAATAAAATATTAATGAGTGCTTGGCAAAGTGCTGACCCTGGTTTGCAATTTGATACTACGATAAACGAATGGCACACCTGCCCTCAATCGGGAAGAATTAATGCAAGCAATCCATGCAGCGAATATATGTTTTTAGACGATACTGCGTGCAACCTTGCAAGTCTGAATCTTATGAAATTTTATGATGAAGCAAATCAAGTTTTCAAAGTTGATGAATATTTGCATGCAATCAGACTTTGGACAATGGTGCTTGAAATATCTGTTCTGATGGCTCAATATCCATCTCCCGAAATGGCTATAAATAGCTATAAATTCCGAACCCTTGGTCTGGGCTATGCCAATCTTGGGACACTTTTAATGGTAAATGGAATACCTTATGATTCTCCCGAAGCACTTGCTTGGGCAGGTGCAATTACATCAATGCTTACAGGTCAATCATATAAAACATCGGCTGAAATGGCTAAAGAACTTGGCACCTTCGAAGAGTTTGAGATAAATCGAGCGGATATGTTGAGGGTAATTCGCAATCACAGGCGTGCAGCTTATAATTCAATTCCGAGCGAATATGAAGGATTAACGATTAGACCCAAAGGAATAAATCCAAAATATGCTCCAAAATATTTAATCGAATCTTCCAAAAAAGTCTGGGATGAGGCTTTAAAACTTGGTGAAAAGAATGGTTATAGAAATGCACAGGTCTCCGTTATTGCTCCAACAGGAACAATTGGTCTTGTGATGGATTGCGATACAACAGGAATCGAACCAGATTATGCAATTGTTAAATTCAAAAAACTTGCAGGCGGCGGCTATTTTAAAATAATTAACCAATCTGTTCGCAAAGCACTTCAAAAATTAGGATATACTGAAAATCAGATTTCCGATATTGAACAATATGCAAAAGGTGCAGGCACTCTCGCGGGCTGCCCTTATATCAATAAAACAAGTCTTTTGGAAAAGGGATTGACAGATGAGAAAATACAAGAAATTGAAAAGCAGCTTCCAAATGTTTTCGATATAAAATTTGCATTTACAAAGTGGGCAATTGGTGAAGATTTACTTAAATCTATTGGAATAAGCGAACAAACTATGAATTCGTCTTCTTTCAACTTGCTTAAAGAATTGGGATTTACTGATAAACAAATCGATGCTGCAAATGATTATGTGTGTGGAACAATGATGTTGGAAAATGCTCCGCACTTGAAAGATGAACACTTGCCGATATTTGATACTGCTTCAAAATGCGGGAAAAATGGCACTCGCTATATTCCTTATATGGCACATGTGCGAATTATGGCTGCAGCTCAACCTTTCATTTCGGGAGCAATCTCGAAAACGGTGAATATGCCTGACAATGCAACAGTTGAGGAAATTGGCTCAGTGTATTCTACTTCTTGGAAATCTATGCTCAAAGCAATCGCAATTTACCGAGATAATTCAAAGCTTTCGCAACCCTTGAATTCCAAACTGGACGATGAACTTGTAGAAGAACTTACCCTTACAGATGAAAAATATGATGATGAAAATCATCCATCCGAAATTATTGTTAAAAATCCTGAATTCAGAAAACCCATTAGGCAGAAGCTTCCACCATTGCGGCACGGACATGTTCGAGAAGCAACAATCAATTTCCATAAAATATATTTAAGAACGGGCGAATACGATGATGGCACACTAGGTGAGATTTTCATAGATATGTATAAGGAAGGAGCTGCATTCAGAGGATTGCTAAATAGCTTCGCAATATTATCATCGAAAGCATTGCAATATGGCATACCGCTAAGCGAACTTGTGGATACTTTCACCTTCACGCGCTTTGAGCCCGCAGGTATTGTTGAAGGACACGAGCGGATAAAAACTACGACCTCAGTGCTTGATTTTATCTTTCGTTCACTTGCCATTGATTACTTGCATAGAGACGACCTTGCACATTTACCTGCCCATATCGAAGACGAAGACATTCAGAAGTCTCCGCAAAATAAATTGATTCAAAATGAAAGCGAGGAACCCGAAGACAGCAAAAAACCTGTGGAATCTGTCAACAATCCAACTTTATTTTCAAATCATATCACTGAATTCCAGGATATTCAATTAACAAATAATTTGGAAAATGCTAAACCGAAGCAGGAAATGAATATGGAAATGGCAGATGTCCATAATGATGATTTGTCAAGTATTCACAGCCATTCACAAAATGGGCAATCCCACAAAACTAATGAAGCGCATAATCATTCAAAACAACAAGAATTCGCACTTTCTCCCAATGATGCAGTCTCTCTTGGCTATACGGGTGAGCAATGCGATAATTGCGGAAGTATGAAAGTGCGTCGTAATGGGACTTGCAGCGTTTGCGAAGATTGCGGGCATACAACAGGTTGCTCATAATAATTAAGGTAAATTTCTCACGGGCAGTCCAAAAGAATCATCGCGACACAGTTATTTTATTTATTATTATTTGGAAAAGTGTAATTTCGTAATATAAAAACTAAGTTATTGAAAAATATTGAACGCGTTCTTGATATTTTTCAGAACAAAGTAAATAATTAATTTTTATAATTTTATATAAGGAATTATATAGTGAAAAAGTATACTATTTTAGCAATCGTAATTTTCTCTTTATGTTTTACTAATATTTTTGCTCAAAATAATGAAAAGGGAATAACAACAGATATTCCTTCCAATATAATTTATAAAGTATCAGGTCAACTTGATCCCGTTCAAATCATACCAATAAAGAACATTTTGGATCCGTCAATCAGAGGAATTACTCAGACGGGGATCACAGGTGAATTCGAAGTTTCGGGAACTTTGGGACTTGCAAGTTCAGATATGAATATTACTCCTCAAGAAAGCAAGAATTTGGCATTAACAGATTATTCCGGTTGGATATTAACCGACTCAGTCTTTTTATATTCTTTTATACCAGCGGGAAAGAATCTTGGAGTAAAAATAAATATAAAAAATCGAAAATTAGAAATTATATCTCCAAATACACTTTCAACAGAAGCACAGCAAGCAGTTGCTAAATCGCCAAAATGGATAAGGCAAGAGTTAATAAATACTCTTTCAGGATTATCTCAGAACCGGCAAAACGAATTTGCAGAGATAATAAATAATGCAGCAGAAAATCTTATTGATGAGATCGCTTTTTCTATTGCTTATTCTTCATCTGCTTTTTTAAATTCGAGTTATTGTTTTCCACAATTATTTCTTGAAAATGCTCAACTAATTTACAAACATGATAGCGATTTGAATTATGTGCAAATTGTTGATTATGGAACACCCTCGAAAGATGAGGATTACTACTCAACAGTGAAATATTGGAAAGTAGATGCTGTGAAAGGAAAAATTCAAATCGAAGTCCCAAAAGAAATTTATTATATGTATATTGTTCATCCGAAAATAACTGATGAAATGCAAACCTATATCAATCCCAACCTTGTTGAAACTAATTACAGCGGTAGTCATACTAATAATATTGCTGCGCCGCCAGCAGGTGTTTTTTGGAGGGATTATCTTTATACTCACACTGAAGAAAAATCGGGCACTGTTGGAGAAATGTATCCTATATTGAAAGATTCAGTATCTGCTTGCGATGTCATTTGGGATGATAAAAATGAGCAAAAGCAAGCAGTGAGAGCAATTACAAATTGGATAAATGATGTGATGGATTTCACTTCTAAACAGGAACGACCTCACCAACCCGTAAGAATATATGACCTTCATATTGGTCGGTGTGGTGAATATGAGGATTTGACAGCTGCTGCTGCAAGAGCATGCTTGATTCCTTGTAGAGGAATTGATGCAAGTTCAATCGATCATGTATGGAACGAATTTTGGGATGAAAAATGGGAGCAATGGGAACCCGTAAACAATTCTTTTAAAAGCCCTCTTGCTTATATTACATGGGACACGATGGGAGCAGTCGCTGCCCGACAAAGTTGCGGTGTTCATGAATATGTAACTGACACGTATAACAATAATCAAAATTCAAAATTTACAATTACTGCTTTAGATGCAAATGGCAAACCGATTGATGGTGCAGTAATAAAAGTATATTCTAATTATTATAGTGAAGGACAAAATTACATTATATTTGACACTTACGGTATTTCTGATAATGACGGTAAATGTAGTTTTATCCTTGGTAAGAATAAATTTTATTAT
>DIEP01000078.1:0-2273 GCA_002418685.1 Ignavibacteria bacterium UBA5771 | reverse complement strand
CTACTTTTTCAGGTGTAAATATGTCTTATGACTACAATATTTCTGCACCTAAATCTCAGAGTAATACACTGACGGAAACCACTATTCCCGAAGATAACCTTAATGATTTTATGTTAAAAATCAATCTTTCAGTTGAAAGACAAGCGATTAATTGGAAAAATTTGATGAATGATCTTGCAAACGAAACTACTTATTGCAAAAGTGAAAAAGAGAAAGATATAAACTTGATTATTGTTGATGAAGAAAATTATAATAAATTTATAGCGGGACAGAACTACGTGGCTTATAGACAGATTACTTCAAATAGCGAATTAGAATTTAGCATACCCGCTGAAAAGGATTGGTACGTTCTGTTAAATAACGGAATGATAAATNNATAATTTGCAACTATCCAAAGCAATCTTTGCTTTATATAAAGATCCAAATGTTGGTGTGGTTGAAAATTTGCAGCAAATTAATAAATCTTTTATTTATCCTAGTCCCGCCCACGATTACATCAATGCATCATCATATTTTGGCTGTCAATATATGATATATGATTTGCTTGGAATTTGCGTGCAATCAGGTGCGATTGATTCAGAAAATATTAATGTAGGAAACCTTCCCACAGGTTTCTATACTATTCAATTTTTCAAAGTAGGGGAACAGAAAATAATTGAGAAATTGATGAAGGAATAGTGGGGCTGTCCATAAGGTGATTTTTCTGTCATTAGTGCATTGCGAAGATGCTATTATGTCATTATTATTCAATGATATATAGATACTTCGCTTTGCTCGGACTGACAAAATAAAGAACATAATTGCAAAAATAGAGCTTACTTAATAACCCTTACATAATTTATATTGGCTTATCCAGGCTTGCAATAGCAAATGAATTATAGAATTACTCTTTTGCAGGTTCGTCCTTTTGCGGTGATTTTGAAATTTTACCAGCAGCAACTTTAACCATTGGGAAATTGATATTTGGAGTATTAATTTTCAGCAAACCTTCAATTTCAGATTTCGCATTTGCATCTAATTTTATGTTTTGCTTAAATCTACGTCCCGCTTCATTCTTTGCGAAAATTTCGCCATCCCCCGTTAGTAGCCAAATTATATTAATACCGCGATTATAAAGTTCAATCAGCAGACGAACGGGCAAGCTGGACCTACCTAATTCATAGCTGATAATCTTATCGCGAGTTTCATTGAGCAAGAATGCAAATTGCTGAGCCGAGAGCTTGCCCCCTTCATTGAAAATACTGCGAATAATCCGCAATCGCTTGCCTATTGCTTGATTTACTTCATCCATATTATCCATAATATTTTTTAAATAAATTATGTATAATTTACTTTGTATATATGTAAAAAATACATAATTTTGTTGTAATTAAAATCGCAATTATTTGATAATCATTTTTTACAAAATTATAAAATTATTTTTATTTATGAGGTAATTATGTCCGTTCCAAAATCAATTAATTATTCAATTCAGATTGAGTATCCCGAAGAGGAGATCGCAAGAATCCTTGCAAATGGCGAAATTGAACCCGAAGAGCAAACTGCTCTGATGCTTTTGCTATTTAATGAATTTTTCAAGCAATTGAAAAGCCACAAAGTATTCGATGAAAACATACTTGCAGAACTGAATTATCTTATCGAAGAATTTTTCGATGATATTGACCTTGATGATTGCTTTGATTTAAATTAGCAGGTAAATATGAAAGATATCTTTGAAGAAATTGAACGCGACGATTTGACACCCGATCTTGGATTGCTTGCCGATGCAATTGGAATCGAACCGACGCGTGATTTGCTCAGAAAAATGTCGGGTATGTATATCTATATCCCTCGAGTATCGCGTTTGGAGCCATTCATATTGAAATATATGAAGAAGCACACACAAATGCACGTCAAAGAAATGGCTCTCATTCTTGGAGTGAGTTCACAATATTTATTAAAATTGAAACGCAAATATGATCTGTGAAAGAGTAAAGAGTGTGGGGATAGGTTCAAAAGTTTCAGATACAATCGACGATTCAATAGTAATTTCGTAGAAACATTGTATGTTGTGCTTCTAAATTGTTCAATAAAATAGAGGTAAATTATCAGAGCTTATCCCATAAGGTTCAATTTGATTATTCCTTTCTTTTAGAGTGTCATTGCGAGCGATGCCAGTCCCGAAGCAATCTTATTAATCATTTAGATTGCTTTGCAAGAATACTTGCTTGCAATGACATTCATTCACATTTATTTTTAAAAATGATAATTTATTGATTTATGAGACAACTCAC
>DIEP01000005.1:12083-15241 GCA_002418685.1 Ignavibacteria bacterium UBA5771 | reverse complement strand
AGAAGACGGCATACGATATCACAACGGGAGATGATCTATAATCAGATACTGGACGATAATCCATTAGAACAGGAGCGGGGGATTACTATTAAGCTTCACGCAATACAAATGGATTATACTGCGAAGGACGGGCAACAATATGTTTTTAATTTAATTGATACACCGGGACATGTTGATTTTACTTATGAAGTTTCACGTTCGCTTGCAGCATGCGAAGGAGCTATTCTTGTTGTAGATGCTACGCAAGGAGTGGAAGCACAAACCATCAGCAATTTATATCTTGCACTGGATCATAATCTTGAAATCATACCTGTTATCAATAAAATCGACTTGCCAAGTGCACAAACAAATATTAACAAAGTCAAACAGGAAATAATTGACTTGATTGGTTGCAAAGATGAAGATATTCTTTATGCATCAGCCAAGCAAGGATTGGGTATAGATGAAATATTAGAAGCAATTGTTCATAGAATACCTGCACCAACAGGCGATCTGAAAGCTCCATTAAGAGCTTTAATTTATGACTCAATTTTTGATGATTACCGTGGTGTAATCGTTAATTTGCGTGTGTTTGATGGGTCAATTCACGAGGGAGATAAAATTCTTTTTATGGCGACAGGTCAATCATACGAAGTAGAAGAAGTTGGGAAAATGAAACTCAAGCGACAAAGAACGGGCGAATTATTAGCCGGAGACGTGGGTTATATTACTGCATCAATTAGAAATATAAAAGATACAAAGGTTGGCGATACAGTTACGCATTTGAAAAATTCTTGCGAAAAGCAGATTGAAGGTTTTAAAGAAGTAAAGCCAATGGTGTTTAGTGGATTTTATCCAACAAATGCAAATGATTTTGAATCTCTTCGCGATTCGCTTTCTAAGCTATCCTTGAATGATGCTGCTATTTTCTATGAACCGGAATCCTCAACAGCACTTGGATATGGATTTCGTTGTGGCTTTTTAGGTCTTCTCCATCTTGAGATAGTGCAAGAGCGATTAGAACGAGAATTCAATCAGAATCTCGTTACAACAGTTCCAAATGTTAGATATAAAATTATAAAGACAAACGGAGAAACGAATTATATCGATAGCCCTGCTGAATTGCCCGAACAAGTAAAAATTCAAGAAATTCAGGAACCATTTATTCGTGCTCAAATTATAATGCCCGATGAATATATAGGTGCGGTAATGAAATTATGCATGGATAGGCGTGGAGTTCTTGTAAACACCAATTATCTGTCCATTCAAAGAGTAGATATGACTTGGGATTTGCCACTCGCAGAAGTTGTTTATGATTTTTACGATAGATTGAAGTCGATATCTCGAGGGTATGCATCGATGGATTATGAATTCCTTGATTATGTGGCTGGGGATTTAGTAAAACTGGACGTATTAATAAATGGCGAACCTCTAGATGCTTTATCAACTATTGTTCATAGATCGAAAGCAACTGAATGGGGTAAAAGATTAACTACTAAACTGAAAGAACTAATACCACGTCATTTATTCGAAATTGCAATTCAAGCGGCAATTGGTTCAAAAATTGTGTCGCGTTCGAGTATATCTCCTATGCGAAAAAATGTCACTGCCAAATGCTATGGAGGTGATATTTCCCGAAAGCGAAAGTTATTAGAAAAGCAAAAAGAGGGCAAAAAACGAATGAAACAATTTGGTAATGTGGAAATTCCACAAGAAGCATTTCTTGCAGTACTTAAAATAGAACACGATTAAATTATATAAATTGTATAATCTCTTTCATTGTGCAAAAAATAGAAATCTTTCGATAAAAAATTGAATATTTTTAAATTAAATTTTATTAAAAATGCAAAATAATCAGCAAGCATTAACAAAATTATTTCATAGAGAAAAAAAGGTAAAGAAAGAACCAAAAACAACTAGTGAAAAAGTTTGGTCATGGGTAAAAACAATTTTCTGGGCAATTATCGTTGTTATGATTATAAATGGATTGGCACTTGCATCATTTGTAGTTCCAACAGGCTCGATGGAAAATACAGTTATGACAGGTGATTTTCTTTTTGTTAATAAATTTAAATACGGTCCCACAACTCCACAAGTAATTCCTTTTATTAATGTTCCCTTGCCATTTTACAAATTCCCAGCACCTTCCGACCCCAAAAAAGGAGATGTGATTGTGTTTATCTTCCCAGGTTATCGAGATGAAGTAAAATCCTCTGAATTCCAATATTATTTGAAGCGATGTGTTGCAACAGCAGGCGATACTATGGAAGTTAGAAGTAATTTCGTCTATGTTAATGGTGTCAGGCAATCTTTTCCACAACACTCAATAGTTGATACAACTGATTATTACGATCCATCTGATCCATTTCGTACATTTCCTCCCGGTAAAGGATGGACAAGAAATCATTATGGACCTATCAGAGTTCCTATGAAAGGCGATACAATTCATATCACTCCCGATAATTATAATGAACATGTCATCTTCATTATGCGTGAAGGTCATAAAATCGAAAACACAGGGACAACGATATTTATTGATGATAAACCATCAAACATATATGTCGTTGAAAATAATTATTGTTTTGCAATGGGGGACAACCGAGATCACAGCCTGGATTCTCGCTATTGGGGATTTGTACCTTACAAAAACGTCGTTGGCACACCAATGATTGTATATTGGTCTTGGGATACAAATCTTCCTATGAGCCAACTTTTTGCAAAACTTGGTTCTATAAGATTTAACAGGATCTTCAAAATAATAAAATAACATTTATGAAGTTAGACTTTGATTGGCTTTTGTTAATTGTCTTGGTAATTCTCGTTGGATGCCAGAAAAAAGAAGATGTAATAATTGAAAATATTAAGAGTGACAGCATGCAAAACTCTTATGATTATGAGCATTCCAATGGATTAAATAAAAGTGAATTAAAAGATGATACCAATAGAACGAATATTTCAATCGAAAAAGAAAGTGATTCAATCATTAGAAATATTCCCAAATCTAAAAAGATTGATATTAACTCTACTCTTGAAAAAATTCGTGTTCAACAAATTGATCTCGATCAAAATAAGAAAATAGATTTTCTTATTTTTTATAGAGCGGTTAGAAAATTCGATACTACATATTTTTTCTCAGTGTATTTAAATAATAATGATAAACTTGAAGATATTTTTTATTA
>DIEP01000005.1:6106-11931 GCA_002418685.1 Ignavibacteria bacterium UBA5771 | reverse complement strand
TTTATCTTTTTTCGTAATTTTGTATAAATATAGTTTGATATTATGAATAGAATAGTTGAAGCTCGATATATTGCTCCCAACGTAAAACTTTTTAGGGTTGAAGCACCAAAAATTGCTCAAAAGCGTAAAGCAGGTCAATTTGTAATCCTCCGCGTTAATGATCATGGAGAGAGGATTCCTCTTACAATTGCAGATTCGAATGTAAATGATGGTACTATTACTATTATTGCACAAGGGATTGGAAAGACTACTAAAATGTTGAATCTTCTTGAAGCAGGTGATTCAATCCATGATTTAGTCGGTCCCCTCGGCAAACCTTCTCATATTGATAATTTCGGAACCACTGTTGTCATTGGTGGTGGAGTGGGTACTGCAATAGCATATCCTATCGCAAAAGCTTTGAAGGAAAAAGGAAATTACGTAATAGCCATTATTGGAGGGAAAAGTCAAGAATTCGTCATCCTCGAAAATGAGATGAAGGAATTTTGCGATGAAGTGTATCCCACAACTGATGACGGAAGTTATGGTTTTCATGGATTTGTGACTGATCAACTTAAAGCGATTATTGAAAGTGGTAAAAAAATAGATTATGTGCTTGCAATTGGACCTATTCCTATGATGGGTGCTGTTGCAGAAATTACTCGTCCCTATCACATCAAAACAATTGTGAGTTTGAACTCGATAATGGTTGATGGAACAGGTATGTGTGGTGGTTGTCGTGCAATAGTTAGCGGCAAAACAGTTTTCGTCTGTGTTGATGGACCCGAATTCGATGCTCACGAAGTTGACTTCAAAGTGCTTAATCAAAGAAACAAGACTTATCTATTGCAAGAGAGAGAGAGCCTTCACGATTTTGAGTGTTATATGGACCAAATATATGATAAACATACTTCAGAAGTAGAAAAGGAATTAACAAAATGACAGCATATCCATCAGCAGAAAAATTACCAATGAAAGATAGGGTGAAAATCCCAAGACATAAAATACCATCTCAAGAACCCCAAATTCGCAGGCATAATTTCAAAGAAGTCAATATAGGATATACTTTAGAACTTGCTCAAGCTGAAGCTCAACGGTGCATAATGTGTGCGAATCCGCCTTGTGTAAAAGGATGTCCTGTCCATGTGAAAATCCCTCAATTCATTGATAAAGTCATTGAAGGTGATATTGCAGAAGCTGCACGTATACTTAAGCAAGATAATGCTTTACCTGCTGTTTGCGGTAGAGTTTGCCCACAAGAAGAGCAATGCGAAATAGTATGCGTTTTAACAAAAAAATTCCAACCTGTTGCAATAGGGCATTTAGAAAGATTTGTTGCTGACTGGGAAAGGAATAATATAGGTATTCAACCCCCAGAAATCAAAGAAAAAACAAATAAACGAGTAGCTATCATTGGTGGAGGTCCAGCGGGGCTTAGCTGCGCTGGTGATTTGGTTCAACTTGGATATAACGTGACGGTATTTGAAGCCTTACACGAAATTGGCGGTGTCCTTGTATATGGAATACCGGAATTTCGATTACCCAAAGAGATTGTGAAAGCTGAGGTCGATGCACTTGCCAAAGCAGGCGTGGATTTCCAGACGAACTTTGTTGTGGGATACACTCAAACACTTGATGAAATACTTGCTGAGTATGACGCAGCATTTATTGGAACAGGAGCGGGATTGCCATATTTTATGAGCATCCCAGGTGAAGAATTAATAGGTGTCTATTCAGCAAATGAGTACTTAACAAGAATTAATTTGATGCGAGCCTATGATTTTGATCATAATGATACACCAATAATCGATGTGAGAAACAAAGTTGTAGCTGTGATTGGTGGAGGAAATACAGCACTCGATGCTGTTCGGACTTCTTTACGTCTCGGTGCAGAACGTGCTATGATAATATATAGAAGGAGCGAAGCTGAAATGCCTGCCCGTCTTGAAGAAATCGAACATGCAAAAGAGGAAGGAGTTGAATTTTTCTTTCTTTCAAGCCCAATTGAATATATTGGAGATGAGCAAGGTTGGTTAAAATCTGCAAAAATACAAAAGATGGAGCTTGGTGAACCCGATGCTTCGGGAAGACGCAAACCTGTCCCCATCCCTGGTGCAATTGAGGAGATTCCGCTTGACGTAGCAGTGGTTGCTGTTGGTAATGGTTCAAATCCAATTTTAAGCAAAACTACACCTGACTTGAGAACTAACAAATGGGGGAATATCCTTGTAAATGAAGAAACAATGGCTACAAGCAAGAAAGGCGTATTTGCAGGTGGTGATATAGTAACAGGTGGTGCAACTGTCATTCTCGCAATGGGTGCAGGAAGGAAAGCAGCAAATGCTATTGACGAATACCTAAAAAATCCAAACGCAGAATGGGATTGGAAAAATTAATATTAATCTTAAAGATAGTATAAATTATCATCAATACGAAACCTTCCAAAAGTATAAAATTTTGGAAGGTTTTTCTTTTTAAAAAATGTATGTTTACTTGTCTTGAAATTGGTATTGAGCAATATGATTATTAATAAAACACGATAATTAATTGATATTCAAAGTAATTAATCGATTTATCAAAAATAATATTATCTTAACTGATTCTATTAATAATTAATTCTTGAAGACAATTGCCTTAATATCATTTTCAATTTCAGCAGGTGTTACTGCGGGTTCATATCGTTTGATAATATTACCATTTTTATCTATCAGAAATTTTGTAAAATTCCATCGAATATCTGCATTATCCTGCGAGTTTGCTTTCAAATATTGATAGAGTGGATGGGCATTTTCGCCATTTACATCGATTTTTGAGAAAAGGGGGAATTGGACATCATAATTCAATTTGCAAAATTCCTCAATTTCTTTATTTGTTCCGGGTTCTTGTCCTTTAAATTGATTGCATGGAAAACCAAGCACAGCAAATCCTTTGTCTTTATAATCAGAATACAGTTTTTCGAGACCTTCATATTGAGGAGTATATCCACATTTACTTGCAGTATTTACTATCAGGAGAACCTCGCCCTTGTATACTTCAAGATTTTGCTTTTTTCCATCGATTGTTTCGACTTGGAAATCATATATTGATTTATTCATTTTAATACCACTTTTTGAGTTAGACTGTTTTGTAATTTCCGCATTTAGATTCAGACTTATAAATAAAAATAATGAAAGAAAAATTATTGTTTGTTTCATCCTAAACCTCATTTTAGGTATAATGAAGTTATACGTTAAAATATATTGTTTTGATTTTAAAGATATTTCATTTAGATAGAAGCAGGGGGAGCGAAAATCCTCTATCTTTCCCAATTCGCAAACTTATTGGACCAGTTCTTTGCAATTTCCACGAGTAAACAGCTATCAGTTTATGGATGTTGGGTCTGTAGTGTTACCAGCAGATAACAAATACTATCCGGAAGAGGGAAATGCAATGTTTTAACAAAATGATATATAATCAAAAATAATTAATTCTATTATTAATCTTTAATTCAATATTATTAAAATCTAATATTTTTATTTTTTTTCTTAATTTTGGAATTTATTATTAAATATATTTAAAAAATGAAAATTCACGAATATCAAGCGAAGGAATTATTGAGCAATTTTGGAATTCCCACTTTAAAACATTCCGTTGCTTTCTCAGCCGATGAAGCAGGGAAACTTGCTTATGAGGAATTTCAATCAAAAGGCGTGCAGACAATTGCTATAAAGGCGCAAGTGCATGCAGGTGGCAGAGGGAAAGGTATTGTCTATGATATAAATACAAACCAACCAATAATCTATAATGGCAAGGAAGTCAGAGGAGTAAATATCATTAATGGAGATGATATAGCCCACACTGCTTATGAGTATGCAGCTCGAATGGTAGGAAAAAAACTTGTAACAATTCAAACGGGTGCAACGGGAAGCATAATCCACAGGTTGCTGATTGAGGAAGGATGTTCAATCTCACGAGAATTTTACATAAGTATTACACTTGACAGACAAACCGGCAAGAATGTTATAATGGCATCAACAGAAGGAGGGATGGAAATTGAAAAAGTTGCTTCAGAATCTCCTGAGAAAATTTTACGTGAAACAATTGACCCACGCTTTGGATTGCTCCCATTTCAAGTTCGGCGGCTTGCTTTTGGTCTTGGTTTGAAAGGTGATGCTTACAAAAATTTCTTGAATTTCCTACCGAAATTAGCCAATGCGTATGATGAAATGGACGCAAGTCTTTTGGAAATCAATCCCTTAGTTCAAACGTCTGATAATCAAATAATTGCATTGGACGCAAAGATTAATTTCGATGACAATGCAATCTTCCGTCATCCCCAATATATGGAGTTAAGAGATACTAATGAAGAATCTCCGCTTGAAGTTGAAGCTTCAAAATATGACTTGAATTATATCAAACTCAATGGAAATGTTGGATGTATGGTTAATGGAGCAGGACTTGCAATGGCAACAATGGATTTAATCAAATTTGCAGGTGGACAACCCGCTAATTTTCTTGATGTAGGGGGTGGAGCAAATGTTGATAGAATTGCAAATGCGTTTAAAATTATGATGAGCGACCCTGATGTTCATGCAGTTCTTATCAATATCTTTGGTGGAATTGTTAGGTGTGATAAAGTAGCAGACGGTATTGTGCAAGCACTCAATGACGTAAAGGTTGATTTGCCCGTAATTGTAAGGTTAGATGGAACCAATGCAGAAGAAGCCAAAGAAATTCTAAAGAAATCAGGTATGGCTTTTAAAATTGCGACAACCTTTCTGGAAGCAGCACAAAACGTAACAGAAGTTGTCAAAACAGCTGTATGATAAACGCATATAATATGTCGCATTTTTAGAAATATGATTTAGCATAAACTTCTTATTAAATTAGTTTAGACTAATCTTTCGACATAAAATATTTTCAATATCTAAAACAATTATTTAATTTTTATTTCGTATTTAATTCAATTTTAATTTTGAACAATGCGAGTATTATCAATTGAATCAAAAGAAAAGAGGAATGTTGCTTTGTCTTCTGTCATCGCAGCAATTTTTCTTACATCCTTTAAGTTGGTTGTTGGACTTCTGACGGGTAGTCTTGGAATTTTATCAGAAGCATTGCACTCAATGCTTGATTTAATTGCAGCCGTTATTACTTTTTTTGCAGTTACAATTGCCGATAAACCCGCCGACGAAGACCATCAATTTGGGCATGGAAAATTTGAAAATTTGTCTGCTTTTTTTGAAACGATTCTTTTGGTTATTACTTGTGTATGGATTATTCAAGAGGCTGTTACAAGATTGAGTACGGGAAAAACCGAAATTATAGTTAATGCTTGGAGTTTCATCGTGGTCATCACAGCTATTGTGATCGATTTTACTCGTAGTCGTATGTTGATGCGCACTGCTAAAAAGTATCATAGCCAAGCTCTCGAAGCTGATGGGTTACATTTTTCTACTGATATATTGAGTTCAACCGTCGTTTTGATTGGTTTAATATTTTCATCATTTGGCTTATATTTCGTTGATTCTGTAGCAAGTTTAGGAGTTGCTGTAATTGTATTATATATTTCGTGGAATATTGGGAAAAGAGCTATCGATGCATTATTAGATAGGACTACAATTTCAATTACTAATAAAATTACAACATTAGCAAGTGAAATTCCTCAAATTTTCGAAATTCACTCAATAAAATCACGGCAAGCAGGAGCAACCACAATGATTGAAGTGACAATAGAAGTCGACCCAAATCTATCGGTATCAGAAGGTCATGAAATTGCTACTCAATACGAAGATTTATTAACAGATAATTTTCATAAAGCACAAATCAATATTCATATTGAACCATATAATGAAAATGAATCAAAA
>DIEP01000005.1:1245-6058 GCA_002418685.1 Ignavibacteria bacterium UBA5771 | reverse complement strand
TTAGTTTCATAACATAAATACTCAACACCAGCTTCAAGCAGTCTTAATTGTTCTAATTTTTCTGTTTTTTCGAGTTTTGAGATAGGTAGGGAAACAAATTGATTTAAAATTTCATTTTTATATGCATAAATACCAATATGTTTATAAAAATCAGTAAATTGGAGCCACTTTTCAATTGGGTAATCTCGCACATAAGGTATAGCATTCCGTGAAAAATAAAGGGCTTGATGATTTTCTCCAATTACAACTTTAACAACTGATGGAGATATTAAATCTCCAAGAGAAGTAATTTTCTTTATAACTGTGCCAACTTGAAAATCGGGATTATTTTCAAGAAAATTACAGAAATCATCAATAAATTCTGAAGTAATAAATGGTTCATCGCCTTGTATGTTCAAAATCACATCAGCATTCAAATTTTCCTTTTGAATTGCGTTCCAAATTCTATCTGTTCCGCTTGGTAATTCACTGGGGGTAAGGATTCCTTTTGCTCCGAAACTTTGAACATGCTCGAGGATTTGAATACTATCTGTTGCAATATAGATTTGAGAAATTTTCTTTGAATCTTTTATTCCATCATAAACCCATTGAATGAGCGATTTACCTTCAATATCAAGTAGTGGTTTTGACGGGAGTCTTGTTGATGAAATCCGAGAGGGGATAATTGCAATGAATTGCATATTATTCTAACATTTTGGGAACTTTGAAGAAAACTTCATTGCGTTTAGGCGCATTTGATAAAGATTCTTCCTTAGATAAGGATGGCTTTACGTAATCTTCGCGAAAAGCATTTTTCCAACCATATAAATTCGCTTCGGCATCAATTCCTTCAAGCTGAAGATTATCAATCATTGAAATGTATTGAATAATTTGCGAAAACTGAGCAATAAATTGTTCTATTTCATTATTGTTAAAGGATAATTTTGCAAGGTCAGCAATATGTCTAACTTCATCATTTGTCATTTTGAATCAAAAATATTAATTATTAAATAATTTAAAATTGAAATACAATCGAATATTAACTGCTTTTTGGTGGTATCCAACCTGTTCTTTTCCAAGATTTAAGTTCAATTAATATTTTACCAACATACACATTCATCAAAGCTTTAATTGGAATGTGGGCATTGTCATCGCTGAACCAACCTTCAAATTTTCCTGACAAGCCATAGATACCTTGCCAATCTGCTTTTCCATCGAAATATATTGTTTTTACAGGATATTCTATTGCATCAATTTTTATTCTCTCTCTTTTTCCGCTGAAATTCAACTTTGTAGAATATGGTCCATCAATAAAAGTTGGGACATGAACAGTTTTTTTCAAATCAACATATTGACGTGCAAAAAATAACAGCGAGCAACCATCATTAATTTTCCCTTTATAATCAAATTTATCGTTAGTAATCATGCTGTCATTTATCCAATGTTGATTTGTGATAATATTTTTTTCATAATCGAAAACAATTTTATTATAATCCCATTGAGTACTGCTAGCTCTTGTTTGTCCAACAAATTGATATGAATACGCGATCGAAGGATCCATCCATGAATTAAAAATTGAGTGAAGGGACAAAAAAGGAATTCCTGAATATGAATCGATGTAAGTTTTTGCATGATATGTTGTCTTTTTGTTTAACTCGACTATTCCAACACTTTCAAGTTTTATTGTGCCAAGTTTGATACCTAAAAAAGAGACTTCGTATTCAAGGATTTCTCCCGGTGCAAAGCAAGTATTCGCATTTTGCGAGTTTGCATTAAATGAAATAGCTAGAAATATAACAATTATGAGAATAAATTTATTAGGATGCATTGAAGATTATTACTTATTAAATTACTAATGACACATAAAAGGAAAAATAATTTTATAAAAAAATAAAAGTTGTCATATTGAGAAATATTCTTGAAATATTTCTCAAATAATTCATAAATATCTAAATATTTTTTATTTTGCATAACTTTGAAATTGAATTTATTATGAATATATTAATAATTGGTTCGGGAGGTAGGGAACACGCCATCGCCGATGCGCTATGTAACCCTAATAATGTTCTGTATTGTCTTCCAGGAAACCCTGGAATTTGGCAAATTGCTCAAAAAATAGATATTAAAATCAATGACTTTGAAAATATTAAGAATTTTTGCCTAAATGAAAATATCCAACTTGTTGTGATCGGTCCCGAGCAACCACTTGCAATGGGACTGACAAATTTTTTAGAAAATAACGGTATAAATGTTTTCGGTCCCACTCGAGAAGCTGCAATGCTTGAAACTTCTAAATCATTTGCAAAAAAGATAATGTTTAAAAATAATATTCCGACTGCTCATTTCGTAACATTTGAAAAACATCAATTCAATGAAGCAATTGAATTTATTAGTAATATTAGTAAATCGGGACGTTCCTCGAAATATCATACAGAATTTCCTGATAATAATTCATTTGCCAATGATTTTGCTTTTAATTTCCCAATTGTATTGAAGGCAGATGGACTTGCAGCAGGAAAAGGCGTCGTAATTTGTCAGACTGCTGAAGAAGCAGAAAACGAGATTACTCAGATGTTTGAAGGTAAATTTGGAGAGGCAAGCAGCAGAGTAGTGATTGAAGAATTCTTGCAAGGCGAAGAAGTCAGTATCTTTGCAATTACTGATGGTAAAGATTACTTTCTTCTCTCTCCCGCACAGGATCATAAGAAAATTTATGACAATGATATGGGCAAAAATACTGGAGGAATGGGTGCATATTCTCCTGTTCCATTTCTTGATAAAAATTTATTAGAAATTATAGAATTTCAAATAATTCGTCCTATAATTTTGGCAATGAATGAAGAAGGGACCCCTTTCAAAGGTTGTCTTTATGCAGGTTTGATATTAACAAGTAGCGGTCCCAAAGTTATCGAATTTAATGCAAGATTTGGAGACCCTGAGACGCAATCTGTTTTGAGACTGATTGATGGTGATTTTACACAATTATTATATTCAGTTGCAATTGGCAATCTTGATAAAAATGCAATCAAAATTACAAATGAATTTGCATGTTGCGTTGTTTTAGCATCTCAAGGGTATCCTGATAATTATGAAACAGGCTTTGATATTACAGGTCTAGATAAAATATATGATAGTGAGGTGAAAATATATCATTCGGGAACGAAAATAGAAAATGACAAACTCTTGACAAATGGTGGAAGAGTGTTAACTGTTTCAGTAAAGGATACAGATTATAAAAAAGCTATTGGTAAAGCATATTTTTATGCGAATTTGATTAATTTTGGAAATAAATATTATCGAAAAGATATTGGAGCAAAAGTTATAAAATATTACAAATAAAAAATGTATGAAAAAGAAGTTAAAATAGTCAATAGGGCAGGTTTGCATACCCGTCCTGCATCAATGATAGTGAAGACAGCAGCAAAATTCAATTCCGAAATTTATATTAGCAATAATGGATATTCAATAAATGCTAAAAGTATAATTGGAGTGATGACACTTGCAGCAAGCATTGGAACAAGTTTATTAATTCGGGCAGATGGTGATGATGAAATAGAGGCTGTGAACACACTGGTAGAATTGATTGCTCAGGGTTTTGGGGAAATTTAAAGTATTTAATCATAGATAAAAAAATAGAAGAAATGAATGAAATTGATTTGATTCAAATAACAAAACGAACAAGTATAAAAGGAATTCCTGCATCAGCAGGAATTGAGATTGGAGAAGCATTTGTCATTAAACCCGAGATTTTCATAAATGAAAATAGTAAGATTACAAGTGACCAAATTGAAAATGAGATTAAAAGGTTTTTGACTGCAAAAGATAAATGTATTGATGAAGTTAAATCAGTATCTCTAAAAGTACCTTCTGATTCCAAAGAATTAAGAGGCATACTTGCAACTAATCTTATGCTTCTTGAAGATCAAATTTTTATTGAGGAAATTATTAAATCTATCAAAAGCGGATTATCAACTGAGTCTGCTATTTTAGCAAATTTCGAGAAGCAAAAGCAATTCTTACGCCAATCTGCTGATCAAGTCTTCCGTGATAGAATTTTAGAGATAGATAATATTGAAAAAAGACTGTATTATTACTTGAAAGAACCCGAATTCAAAATAAAATTTCAGAAAAATACTATATTAGTTGCACAGTCTTTGAGTACAACTGATTTGATAACTGCCAATGATCAAGGAGTAAAAGGAATTATTACAGAATTTGGAGGTATGACTTCACATATTGCAATACTAGCTCGATCTTTTCAAATTCCAGCAATTATCAGCGTTAATCATGCCACAGCTCTAATTACTAATGGTCAATTGCTGATTATTGATGGTTATACGGGAGAAATATTTATTGACCCTGACGAAGAATTAATTTCTTCTTATAAAACAAAAATAAAATCAGAAATTGAATATAAAGAAAGTCTAAGTAAATTAATTGCAATCCCGTCCCAAACAACAGATAATAGAAAAATTAGTCTATGGTGCAATGCTAATAATTCCGAAGAAGTTCGCCAATCATTTCTTAACGGTGCCGAAGGACTGGGTTTGGTTCGCACAGAACACTTAATAATAACGCTCGACCGATTCCCCGATGAAGAAGAGCAATATGAGTATTATAATGAGATTGCCCAGATTGCTTATCCTATGAAAGTTACATTGCGCGCATTCGATATTGGGACAGATAAATATTCCAAACATATAGCTAAACGAGAAGAAAATCCTGCACTTGGTTTACGTGGTATTCGCTTTTTACTTTCTCAAAAAGATTATTTCAAATCTCAAATCAGGGCAGTCCTTAGAGCTTCAAGAAATAAAAATATACGGTTTATGTT
>DIEP01000005.1:0-1080 GCA_002418685.1 Ignavibacteria bacterium UBA5771 | reverse complement strand
ACTCAATATACTCTCGCTGTTGATAGAGACAATGAATTGCTTGTCGAATACTATAATCAATTTCATAAAAGTGTCCTTCGATTGATGAGTCTAATTGTAGCATCCGCTCATAAACATAATATCACAGTTGGCATTTGCGGAGAATTGGCAAACCACCCTGATGCAACAAGTATTTTGGTGGGTCTTGGAATTGACGAACTTAGCGTTTCCCCATCTGTTTTACTTGAAATAAAACAGATGATATTAAATATAAATTATAAAGAATCATTTGATTATGTGAACGATATTATAAAGATTGACAAATTATTTTCAAATATGATGTGATTTATGAATCTAGCTAATAATGAAAAGCTCAATAGATTATTTAATCTTAGAAAATTAATTCAAGAATATGATCATCAGTATTATATTGAGAACAAATCTTCCATATCTGATTATGAATATGACCAATTATATCATGAACTTCTTGCTTTAGAGCAAGAGTTTCCTGAATATTATGATGAAAATTCTCCAACTCAAAGAGTACCAAGCGATAAGATAGCAGGTTTTCAGTCAGTGCCACACGTATTCCCAATGTTATCCTTGCCCAACACATATACTTTTACTGAAATTGAAACTTTTAATAAACGATGTATTCAAGCATTGCCAAATCAAAAAATTCAATATCTTGTTGAATTAAAATTTGATGGTGTCTCGCTCAGCATACGTTATAAGAATAGACGGCTCAATCTTGCCCTTACTCGTGGAGATGGTATTAAAGGTGATGATATAACATTAAATGTCCTACAAATTCCTGCAATTCCACATGTTGCCAAAGCTGTAAAGTTGAATGATTATAATATTTCAAAAGTGCATCATAAAGAAGATAACCCGCCCAATCAGTTGTTCAGTCAAATCGAACAGAATGATATGGATGAGCAATTTATCAATAATTTTGAAGTGCGTGGCGAAGTTTATATGACACGAGCAGATTTTGCAAAAATTAACAACCGTCAAATAGAACTAGGTTTGCATACTTTTTCAAATCCAAGAAATCTTACATCAGGTACTCTTAAATTATTGGAATCAAACGAAGTAGCA
>DIEP01000136.1 GCA_002418685.1 Ignavibacteria bacterium UBA5771 | reverse complement strand
CCGATGAATGAACAAGATATTGGCATTTTCAATTTATCACAAATTCCTCCTGAACAAATCGAAAATGCCCAAATATTTATTGGTTCCGATGCTGTCATTTTATCTGATAATGCAAATGGAGTATTTATAAATTTTCAAGAAAATGTATTTAATACAAAAAATCCTTATTCAAAGATTGTTTATTCACAAGCAAGTGATGATTTTATTGGTGCAGACGGGATATTTTCTCAAAATTTTGCAAAAAATTGGAATTTCTCATTTGGATTTCGCAGTTTAACTTCGGCTGATAGATTTACTAATTCAAATCTGAAAAGTTGGAATTTGAGATCTTCTATTAGATATAATATTGATAGCTGCACAAATATCGCGCTGTCCGAGAACTATCTTGATTATTCTGTTGGTGAAAATGGAGGAGTAGATTATAAATCCAATATAGATCTTTACGATCCAATTGCCTCAATTGTTTTATTAAATTCTTTCAACGAAAGCACTGTAAGAAATAATTTAATTCTCGATTTCAACAAAGTTTTCGGCAATGATTATAATACTGCAATATCTTCCAAATTATTTTTTTCATATACAGATAATAAATTTAACGATGGGAATTATATATTCACAAAACCATTAGATAGCAATCAATCATTTCATTATTTTGATTATTATTTAGGAAACTCAACTGTTTATGAAAAAAAGATAAAGAATTTTTATGAAAGTTTGGGTTTTGATGTATACCTTTCTAAAGTGCAACAATCTGAATTATTAGCAGGCGAATATAAATTTAATTATTCATTTTTCGAATTAATAAAGTACAACTTTCCGAAAAATATTCAAGTATCATTTGGAACGCGTTTTACTCAAAAATTCTCCAAAACAGCATTCTCGTATGGTGCTAAATTAGAATATAAACCTGATTCTAGCAAGGAAATATTTATCGATGTTTCTAATTCTGACCGTATGCCATCATTAATTGAAGGAGATGTTAAATCTGAAAATCATTTGCTTGGGATATTAGGATTTTCAGGTAAATGGAAGTCTATTGAAGCAAATGGACAACTTTTTGCAAGGCAAATAAAAAATCCAATAATTTTCTTTCAATCTATCGATTCAACCGATACAACTCAGCAATATTTTTCAACAAGTTATAAAAATTCGTCAATGCAAAATATATTTGGTTTGAATTTCAATATAAAACTTGAACCAATAAAGCACATAGTCTTTGAAGGATTTGCACAATTAAATTATACTAAAAATGATATAGCGAATGATGAAATTTACCCAAAAGCTTATGGAGGAATAAGTTGCTATTATCAAATAGAGGTAGGAAGAAGTGATGCACAAGTTGGCGTTGAATTTGAATTTATGTCTGCCTTCAAAGGATATTCCTATTTTCCGGGTTATGCAGGATATTACTCAAATCCTTATGAAAGTAATTTCCAAACAAATGGGTTAAATTTATTTGCAAGATTAAAATTGGGCGATGCTTATGTCCGTGCTGAATTTCGGAATGCACTCGGTCAAAATTATTATTATGTTCCATTTTATCCTGAACTTGGTCGGCACTTTCGAGTTATAATTAATTGGGCATTTATGAATTAAGTATGTTTTTTTTCTAGTAAGATTTTAAGTGATTTATTTCAAAATTAGATCCTTAATATAGTAAATATTTTTCTCTAATTTTTATAAAATCAACGATTCCCTCGATTGAAGCTTTCCGAATTTGTTCATCTGTTCCTTTTTTAAATAAAAGGTTAAAAATTATATCTGTGCCTGTTGCTTTCTGGAACATTTGAATTTTAGAATACTCGATTTTTGTAGCGTCAAATAAATCGGGATGGAATTTTCGCAAACTTAATAGCAGTTCAATTCCATTTGAATAAGGAGTGTATGAGTTGTCTTTTTTAAATATTATCAGGAATCCATTGCATCCCTGATTTGCAAATTTGCCATAAGAGGGCTGAAATTGTAATGGAAATAATTGGGCTGCGTTAAGTTCGAGATTTCGGGCATATTCAATAAATGCTTGGGAAAAATATGGTGAACCAAAAAATTGGAATGGAAGATTAGTGCCGATTCCGACACTGTATAAACTTAGTTCGCCTATCCACCCAAGCATTGCGATACCGCGAATTGCATCGGGAGTTGGAACATTGGGAGAAGTAGGGAACCAATTCAATCCTGTATCTTCCCATTGCATCCAGCGCTGCCATCCATCCATCTTAATAACTGTGAGGTCGCATTTCAAGTTATTTTTATTTTCTGATAGCCAATTTTCTCCATTAATCATAGATGCAACTTCCCCAATTGTCATTCCGTGAACGTATGGAACAGGGATGAGTCCAATATAAGACTGGAAATTTGTGTCCAATACGTTTCCATCTACTCCCATACCACCAAGTGGATTGGGTCTGTCGAGAATTATTACAGGTTTATTATACTCTGCCGCTGATTGCATAACATAATATAATGTGCTGATGAACGTGTAAGATCGAACACCAATATCTTGAATGTCAACGAGTATAATGTCAAAAAGCTCTGTATAGGCATAAGGAATCTTTTTTGAATTCCCGTATAAAGAAAGAATTGGAACTCCCATAAATTTTGAATTGTCGACACTTGAACCTGCAGAGAAATTACCATAAAAGCCATGTTCAGGAGTAAGTATCAAAGTGAGTTGAGCTTGGCGTGTATTAATGAGCATTTCCGCTGTTAGTTGTTGCTTACTGTCGCGTCCCGAAAAATTTGTAAGTAGAGCTACCTTTTTTCCGCTAATTTGAGCGAAATTTGATTTTTCGAGAATATCAATCCCAAGTTCAATAGTTTGACTTTGTGTATAGCTTGAAACATTTATAAACAGAATTACCAGTAAAATGGGAAATATCTTCTTTTGCATAAAATAAATAAAACAAAATTATTAATTTTGTTAGAATAAAAATTTGGGAAATGGGGGGAAAGCAAAATTTCTTTATTGCAGCATTCGTAATATTCTTGTGTGTAAACAAATCCAGCTATTCAGCAGAATATCTACAAATCAAGCCACACAAAGGTGACGGTATATATTCATTACTAAAAAAGTATGAATTGCCGAATGATTCATCTTATTTTAATAAATTTGTTGAACTAAATAAAAGCAGATTATCCGGAAAAAATGAGATATTTTCGCATTATGAATATAAAATGCCAATTCTTATATTTGAATATAATGGAATAAATATAAGGTCTTCAATTGGAATAGATAATTATGATATAGCTCTTGAGATTCAGAATTGGAATAATAAATTATTAAAGAATAAAATAAAACCACAAGACTATAAAATTTCCAAAGAAATATGGGTGCCATTTCATTATATAAAATCACAGTCAAAATCAAATGAGCAAGTAGATGAAAATGAATCATCAGATAAAGTTCCCGCTGAAATAACAACGCAAAAATTTTCTAAGAAATTGAATAATGAGCGAATTTTTGGCAAAAAATACACTCAAATTCAAAAGATTGATAATTCTTTAAATGGGTATGTTTTCTATATAGATCCTGGGCATGGTGGACCTGATCCAGGTGCAATTGGTTTTAAGAATGGGCAAGAAATGCACGAGGACGAGTATGCCTATGATGTGTCGCTCAGACTTGCAAGAAATTTAATGCAGCATGGTGCGGCTGTTTTTTTGACAATCATAGATCCAAATGATGGTATTCGCGATGATAAATATCTCCGAAATAGCAAAGACGAAATGTTTGGCAACAGAACAATCATAATAGGCAATTCAAGAGAAAGATTGCAATCACGGATTGATTATATTAACGAAATTTACTCGACAAGGAAGAAGAGTCAGCACCGGTTGATTATAATCCATGTTGATTCCCGACAATTTGACCAAAAAATTGATATATTTTTTTATAATCAACCTGGAGATACGGCAAGTAAAAAGTATGCTAATATATTGCTTAAAACCATAGAAAATAAATATTTAGTAAATCAACCTCAACGGGGTTACAGGGGAACACTTGCAGACCGAAATTTATTTATGTTAAGGCATTCGCCGTGCAGTGCTGTTTATATCGAATTGGGGAATATCCAAAATTCAACCGACCAGATAAGGTTAATCGAACCTAATAATAGGCAAGCAATAGCAAACTGGCTCACCCAAGGTATTCTAAAAGCCGATACGAGAACTTCAACAATTCTAAAGTCAAAGAAAAAATCGCATAAAAAGTAAAATAAATTCAAATAAACATTAATGTTATATCATAAATAATTGTAATTTTGTGCCTAGAATAGATGACAAGAAATTTGAATGAATACGTAACTTTATTATAATTAATTATTTTAAGATCTATATATACAATTGCATTATATTTAAAATATTTAGCAGATTTAATGGTGATTTTAAGGAAATAATTTGTAGTAATTTGCAACTTTTTTTGATTTTTTCAGTTACATAGTTATAGAAAGGATTATGAGTTTAAATTTTTACAAACATATTTCGGAGATTTTAAAATGATTAAGAAACTTTACAATTTTTTGATAGCTCTAATGGCAATGGGTATAACAATGAGCGGAATATCAAATGCACAAGTAGATTTAACGAAAATCAAGGAGCAATTACCCAAGCTTCTTGGCGCAACAAATCAGGGGACGGAATTCGTGCTTGCATTTCATCCCGCTTGGCAGGAAGTCGGGCTCAATAATGGCATAAAGATTTATATTTCTTCAAGTGTTGAGACTGATGTTCGATTGACAATTCCATATTTTTCAGATCAACCATACAAATATGCAACCACAAAACCAAATGACATTATTGAAATTAAGCTTTTACCAGATGAAGCACAGCCATACACACGGGGTAATGGTGGACTTTTAAGCACATTAAAGCACACGCAAGTATGGCTCGGTCGAGGAATAATTATAGAATCAGATGCACCAATAATTGTTTATGGTATGTCACGTTATCCATATACAAGTGATGGATTTCTTGCAATACCTACGCATGCACTTGACAAGAAATACATAGTATCATCATATCGGGAGTCAGGTGATTTTAAAAACCAATCCTTAACGCCTTACGTGAGTATAGTTGGAATATATGACAAGACAAATGTAACATTTTCCTTCGGGGGGAATAATAATTCAAAGATTATTGATAGTGATCATGGAAATAAGGAAATTCTTCCAGGGCAATCTATGGGGGCGACATTGAACAGGGGTGATGATTGGTTGATAGCATCTGAGGGTGCTTACTCGGATTTAGGAGGAAGTATGGTAACGGCAAATAAACCTGTATCAGTGATATCGGGTAATCACTGTGCGCTTATACCAACTGAGGTAGGAACATGTGATTTTATAATTGAGCAAGAATATCCAATGAATGCGTGGGGTAGGAAATACCACGTGACACCAATAACAAAGCGAGAGAGATCATCAGAAATAAGATTATTTGCGAAAGAAGCACATACAAAATTTTATCGAGACTATGATACACTAAATCCATTTTTTGAAAATACATCTGTTTGGGGTATTGAAGGCAGTGCATGGCAATCATATCGAGCGAGTACCGACTCAAATATTGGGATGGTTGTGACAGCCAATAAACCAATAGAAGTTGTTCAATATAACCCCGGTATTGAGGATGATGGTATTGATTCGGATCCATTTCAGATGATGTTAATACCAGAAGAACAATTTTCGAATGACATTATATTTAACACTCCTGGAATTAGAGGGGGATTCGGATTTAATAACAACTATATCAATATAGTATATAAATCAGATTCAAAGGGGCAGATACCCGATGATCTTGAATTAGGTGATGTAGTTCCATATACAGGTGTGACAAATTGGAAGAAGCTTAAAGATTGGAGTTCAGAACCAGGAGATTCGCTAAAAGATCCTGATTACATAAATTCTCCGATAAAAGTATTTTCAAAGACGATACGATTACCTTATGATGCAGTATGGCGTTTGCATAGCCCAACACAAAAGATAATGGCTTATGCGTATGGGTCTTCGTGGGGTGAGTCATATGGTTTTGCGACAAGTGCAGTAATAGCAGATCTTGAGAAACCTGACACAGTGGCACCAGTCCCATATTATACACAGTTATGCGATGGCACAACAGATACGATTAATGGGAATTATCCTTATGTGATAGAAATGCCCGATGATGTATATCTACGGTCTAATATGGCATCGATAATATTTGATAGAAATAACAGTCATAACTATGGTTTTGACATAAAACAAATAGACAAGGGTTGGGTACCAGGAGAGCAAAGGACAATACGTTGGAAAGCATGGGTGCTTGATCAATCGCAAGATGGCGAAGCAATTATAACCTTTGCAGACCGAGCGGGCAATGATACGACAATTCTTATTAAGTATATAGGAGTAAAGTTAACTATCACACCGACTAATCTTGATTTTGGTAATTTGAAAATAGGAGAGGAGAAGACACAAGAATTCACATTAAAGAATAAGTCACAAAGGGAAGTAAAATTGTCGGAATTATCATTACAGTCAATGCGAAATGAATTAGAAAGTCAGGGATTTA
>DIEP01000125.1 GCA_002418685.1 Ignavibacteria bacterium UBA5771 | reverse complement strand
TACACTCCTATTGAATCGCCAAAAGGTGAATTAGGTTTCTTTATTGTATCTGATGGAACGGGAAACCCATGGAAATTAAAAATGCGATCTCCTTCAACTTGCAACTTACAGACATTACCTTATATGGTTAGGGGTTCGATGATTTCAGATACTGTGATAATAATTGGTTCAATTGATCCAATTATGGGGGAAGCTGATAAATAAGAACAAGTTTTGCTGATAACGCAATCTTTTTATAATTCATAATTTAATGAAAAATCCAGAAATTATTAATATATAATGATATCTGGATTTTTTTATTGGGTTATAGCAAGATAGACAAAAAGTATCATTAGTGAAAAACCAACAGAAATAAAAATTGAAGACACCCATAATCCATCAGCATTTTTATAAAAACAAAATTACCCTAATCCATTAAGATGAAAATTGATAGGAAAGTGTTAAAAAACTTGAATATAAAGCATTGAAATAAAAAAGTGGATCCAAGGGGGATCGAACCCCTGACCTNNCAAGCGCTCTCCCAGCTGAGCTATGGACCCTTTGCAAATCAATTTAGTACAAAATTAAGAAAAAAAATCTAAATAATGTTAGATATTTTGTAGACTTTTCTTAATTTGCAAAGTTCAAATTTGTGTTTTGTTTAAAAAAAATATTATAATTTTATGAAGTCAAAAACTATCAATCTTGGAGTACTTGCAGTCCTGTTTTTACTTAGTGGAAATACAAGTTTCTCGCAATATACATCTGATGAAACCAAAAATCCTTGCATATCAAAGAATGACGAAGTATCAGCGCTTGAACCAATGTCTCATAATCATAACGAAGAAATTAACCCCCAAGTTCCTGCACTCAGCGACTACCACGAAGTAATTTATCAAATTTGGCATAACGGTTGGCCCAATAAGGATTATGAATTGCTTAAATCATTATATCCGGAAGCAGAGAAAGGTTTTAATAATTTGACACAAGTAAAAATGACAGGAATACTTCAAGATAAGCAGGCAAAATGGGATGATGGAGTGAAACAACTTGGCAAGTATCTGCAAGATTATAAAACAGCAATTGATAAGAATGATAACAAAGCATTGCTGGATGCGGCAGAAAAACTCCACTCGCAGTATGAGCAATTAGTACGCCTTATCCGTCCCGTTATCAAAGAATTAGATGAGTTCCATAAAGTACTTTATGTGCTTTATCATTATGATTATCCCGAATTTAATTATGAGGAAATTAAGCAAGATGTGGCTGAATTGTCCAAAAAGATGAATGAACTTAATGCTACTCAATTGCCAGAACGTATGGAATCCCTCCAGAAGAAATTCGAAAAAAGGCGGGCAGATTTATCTTCTGCAATGAAAAATCTTGAGAACACAGTAAATTTGGGAAATAATAAAGATGCAATTTCGAAAGCAATTGAAGAAATGCACTCCAAATACCAATCGCTCGAAAGCGTATTCGATTAAATAAAATATAAAAAGCAGTAAGGGCAATTCATCAGTTGTCTTTACTACTTTTTTGTGGATCCAAGGGGAATCGAACCCCTGACCTCTTGATTGCGAGCCAAGCACTCTCCCATCTGAGCTATGGACCCATTTCAAATATAATACAAAATTAAAGAATAAATTCGGATTATTTGAAATCGCGATATTAGTTTATTTTATTTTTTAAATTGCATTTTTTAAGTTTACGAATATAAATTTAGAGATTATATAAGTTTGGCAGAATTATTAAATATGAAATAGACATGAAGAAATTATTAGCTATGCTTATGGTTATACCTTGCATAAGTTACTCACAATGGCATCAAAAGGAATTTCTTTTAGGTGCTTTTATGAATCCTGACTTGACTTTTGTCAATCAAACAGCAGATAGTGCTTCAGTACAACAAGCTATTAATGCAGGTTTAAATATCTTAACTTATCCATATTATTACGATTATGATGCTTTTAATGAAAATGGAATCAGATGGATATTAAATATTTGTTCTCAGATAGGTATTAAATATATAGGAACTGATTCTAGACATTTAATAACAACTGGATGGAGAAGCTCGGCTATATCTACTTTTGATTCTGCGACAGCGCAAGATGTTTCTAATTTTTATTCTTCGCTGAGCTTAAATCAAAAAAATGCTCTCTATGGTTTTGAAATAGTTGATGAACCTGCTCCAAGTGTTATGAATGCTTCTCAACTTAATGTTACACACTCTTGGGTTTCTCATTTCAAGTCATTTGATAGTGATAGAGTAGCAATAGTCGATTTACTACCTGTTTATGCTATTAATATGGGATATCAAGGTTTTACTTCAACATCTGCTTATGAAGATTATCTTGATGAATATTTAAACAGTTCTGACACTAATTCCAATCCTTATGTTGCTGTTTATAATAATTACTTGCAATCTCATGGCGATATTGTCCGATATTTTTATAATATGAATATTCTTCGCGAAAAAGCTAAGACCAGACCTTTGTGGGGACATATCGACGTCAATCAAAGAACTAGTGGCTTTAATCCAGACAGGAGTTATATGAGATTTTCAGTAAATAGTCATTTAGCTTATGGATTTAAGGGAATTATTTATTTTCCATATGAAAATCCTGACTTAGAATCTTTGGTTATGAATGGTATTCCTACAAGAAAATATCAATGGGCTCAAGAAATAAATAATTATATTTCTAATGTAGTTGGTCCTGCTATTATGTCATCTAAATATATAGGGACTTTTCATAAATCAGATTTTACAAATAACGATAACAATTTGATTGAGTCTATCCCTATTAATCAAAAAATAAATAAAAATACTCCCTATCATGTCGATTTAAGTCATCCCCAAAGTATGGCGGGTATCTTTTATGATGAAAATAGCAAATATATGTATTTATATATTGTAAATAAAGGATTTGCGGATAATTTTGATACTATCAATGTCACTGTCACTTTAAGTGGTGATAAAAGAAATAAAGTTTTGACTACACCCACAACAGGTACTGAATGGGCTTATTCAATAGTTCAAGCAGATTATTCAGATAATCTTACATATTTTATGGTTGATAATTTATTACCCGGTGAAGGCAGACTATTTAGAATTATCGATGTGGAGGGGACTGCTGTGGATAATATTCTATGCAACTATTCTGTTTCAATCAATCCGAATCCTTTTAATTCTACAACAAATATTGCATTATCCATTCCTATTGATGATTTTGTTTGTCTGGAAGTATATGATATATTTGGAGAAAAAGTTAGAACATTATTAAATGAATATAAGAGTGCAGGGACATATAATATTGTTTTTGATGCAAATAATTTTTCCAATGGTATCTATATGTATATAATGAGAACTAGCAAGATTGCAAAATATGGGAAAATGTTATTAATTAAATGATTTATGCTACTAATTAATATAAAATATGCAAATAAATTATCAAATAAATAGCATTGAGAATGGGGTAAAAATAATAGTGGTTTTTAGTTTATTTTTTGCTAAATTGCATTCTTAGAAAATCAAATGGGTGTAAAATGAAAAGATTAGCTTTTATATTATTATTTGTTTTTACTTTATTGTCTTGTAATTCTGTCGGTCCCGATGATAATAACGTTGGACCGCTTCCTGCAATTAAGATTGAGAATATCGTTATTTCGGGGAATAAGATAATTGCAACAATCTTAGTTTGGACGCCAACACCTTGTTGGGATTATTATAAAACTGAAAAAAAACAAGATGAATCAGTTTATACAGCTCAAATTTTTGGAAAAGATAGAGGAGGAGTCTGTGTTCAAGTGCCTTCTTCTTTTCTTCGAGAAGAAACAATATATTTTTCAACAAAGGGGCAGAAGACTTTAAGATTTTGGTCATTTGATTCAACTTATATTGACACAACATTTACAATGTAAGAATCTATTATCTTTTTTGAGTTTTCTCCACTTATTTCCGAAAACTATATTTATTGATAATAATTATCATAAATATTATCCTCAATTTTTCATTTCTTTTTTCGTTTCATAATAAAATTACTCAAAATGACAAAATTAGAAACATTCGATAATCCTCATCCATATAGAGACTACGAAATTATTCATATTAATAATGAATTCACGTCGCTTTGCCCGAAGACGGGTTTGCCTGATTTTGGGACTATTACACTCAAATATATTCCTGATAAATTATGCATAGAATTGAAATCTTTGAAATATTATTACCTCGAATATAGAAATCGAGGTATTTTCTATGAAGATGTAACAAATCAAATACTTAATGATTTAGTTGAAGTTTGCCATCCAAGATATATGGAGGTCGTAAGCGAATGGTCAATTCGGGGTGGAATGAATTCAAAAATAATCGCCAAATATCAAGCGTGAAAAGATGATAAAAATTGGAAAAGAATATCATTGGGAAATGAGCCATCGCTTGCAGTTTTATAATGGTCTCTGCAAAAATATTCACGGTCATTCTTATAAAATGATCCTTGAACTCGAGGGCGAACCCGACGAAAATGGAATGCTATTGGATTTTTATAAAATTGATGAAATTGTGAAGCCTTTGCTTAATGAATATGATCACGCGTTTGTAATGAATAAAAATGATCGCGAAGTTCTAGAATTTTTAAAAAACAATAATTTCCGCTACGTAGAATTGGATTTCAATACAACATGTGAAAATATTGCTCAACATTTTGCCCAGATTTTTAAAGAGCCATTTTCCAAGTTCGTGAATCTGCATAGCTTATCTATACGTATATATGAGACAGCTGATGCATATGCAGAAACTAAAATTCAATTAAGGCTGTATTAAAATAAAAAAACTGCATTTTTAACCAAAATGAACCTTAAGAGATGACCTTGCTAACTTTGAGAATTGGCTATCTCTAAACCGACTTGATTATTTAAATTTTGGGTGTGCTTATGTTCCTTGATTTTTAACTTATTTAAGCCCCAAATTAGGAAGATAAATGCCACAACTGAACCACCTAAATCTGAAATTGCCCCTGAAAGCCAAATACCTTTCAATCCAAGAAAAGAAGGGAGTATAAACGCAAGTGGTAACAATAGGACCAATTGCCTATTGAGCGAGAGAATTAAAGATATCTTAGGTTTGCCAATAGATTGAAAGAAAGTAGATGTTATTATTTCGCAACCAATCAAAGCAACGAACATCGTAAATGTCCTTAGTGCAGGAACTCCAATTGCTATTACTTCGGGATTATTTGGAATGAATATTCTAACTAAATTACCTGCAAATATTTGGATTATTGCTACGCTAACGAAACCGATCCCTACTGCTAATATTGTGCCGATCTTTACAGTATCTCTAACACGCTTATATTCATTAGCACCATAATTAAAACCTATGATTGAACGTAATCCGATAGTTAAACCGATGATTGGAACAAACAAAAATGATTCTATTCCATTGATTATTGCCATAGTTGCAATTGCATTGGAACCTCCATTTTTTAATAAAATATGATTCAGCAAAAGAGTCACAACACTTCCCGAAATCTGAGTGACAAGTGTGGGAGAACCAATTGCTAAAATGATACCAACGATTGCTTTTTTTGGTATAATATTACTTAACTTGAATCTAAGGATACTTTTTTTCGAGAAATAGAAATATAGCACCCACGACATAGAAACGAAAGTCGAAATATTAGTTCCAATAGCAGCACCTTTGACTCCCCAATTCAGAACCATAATAAAATAATAATCTAATATAATATTGAGCAGGGCGCCAATAATCTGTGTCCACATAGCAATATTTGGAAATCCTTGTGCACGTATGATATTATTAAGACCAAAAGAAATGGATTGAAATATGATTCCATAAGATGCAATAATCATAAAGTCGCGTGAATATGCCCTCATCGCACCAACGCTACCCGTAAGATCGAGCATAGGCTCAAGGAATATATTAATTGCTGCGAATAATATTATTGAAGCTATAATAATTAAGGATAAGGTATTCCCAAGGATTTTTTCAGCATCATCGTATTTTTTCTCGCCGAGCTTTATTGAAACATTGGTTTGCCCTCCCATACCAATCATGAAAGCAATACCATAAATAATTATAAATATGGGGAATAGCACGGCAACTCCCGACAATGCATCAGCTCCTATTTTATTACCTACGAAAATACGATTGATGATATTGTATGAATAATTGACTATCATCCCTATTGTTGCGGGTAAAGAAAATTCAAGTATTAACTGGGATAGAGATTTGCTCTGAAACTTATTCAAACTTTCCATAATTGTAAAATGACGAATTTTAAGTATTTTTCCTTTGAATATAGCAAGGATGAATGATTCGAAAGCTATTACTTGCCTAGTAAATACACTTATAATTTACATAATTTCTTGAAAATAGTTAATTTTGTAAAATATATATTTTTGTGAATTGATTTAAAAAAACGAAAATGTTAGAATTTGAAAACGATAAAATTATTACTGCGGTTCTAGAGGACGAAATGCAAAGTTCGTATCTGGATTACGCAATGAGCGTGATTGTTTCCCGCGCCTTACCCGATGTTAGAGATGGATTGAAACCCGTTCATCGTCGAATTTTATATGCAATGAATGAAATGGGTCTTCTTCCAAATCGCCCTTACAAGAAATCAGCTCGTCTGGTTGGAGAAGTGCTCGGAAAGTATCATCCCCATGGTGATGCTTCGGTTTATGATGCTATGGTCAGATTAGCACAGCCATGGTCAATGCGATATACACTTGTTGATGGACAGGGAAATTATGGCTCTATTGATGGCGATAGTCCTGCTGCAATGCGTTATACAGAGACCCGTATGGCAGCAATATCTTCATATTTATTGCGAGATATAGATAAAAACACAGTTGATTTCCAACCTAATTTCGATGGTTCGCTTAAAGAACCAATAGTGCTTCCAAGTGCATTTCCGAATCTCTTGGTGAATGGTGCAAATGGTATAGCTGTTGGTATGGCTACTAATATTCCACCGCATAATCTAAACGAAATAGTTAATGCTTTACAAATTCTAATTAAATATCCTGAAACTACTATTGATGAGTTAATAAAATTTGTTCCTGCTCCTGATTTCCCAACAGGTGCTATTATATATGGTTATCAAGGAGTGCTTGATGCTTATAGAACGGGGAGAGGAAGAATAGTTCTTCGAGCTAAATACACACTGAATGAAACTAAATCAGGTAAGCAGCAAATTATCATTAATGAATTGCCTTATCAAGTTGTCAAGAAATCCTTAATTGAGAAAATTGTTGAACTTGTCAAAACTAAGGTGATTGACGAAATTACTGATTTGCGAGATGAATCCGATAGAGAGGATATGGTACGCGTAGTTATTGAATTACGACGCGATGCTATGCCTGATGTTGTTGTGAATAAACTTTATCAGCATACACAGATGCAAACTACTTTTGGGGCAATTATGCTTTCTCTTGTGAATGGAGAACCCAAAGAATTGAATTTGAAGGAAATGATGCAGTATTTCTTGGAACATCGCAACCAAGTAATAGTTCGTCGCACACAATACGAATTGGATTCAGCGGAAAAGCGTGCTCATATATTAGAAGGTTATATGATTGCACTTGATCATCTCGATGAAGTTATAACCACAATTAGAAACTCACCCAATCCTCAGGTGGCATCAGAGCAATTGCAAAATAAATTTGGAATGTCAGAGGTTCAAGCAAAGGCTGTCCTTGATTTGCGTTTGCAAAGATTAACTGCACTTGAACGAGAGAAAATTCAGGCGGAATATCGTGAGCTTTTGCAAACAATTGAGAGGTTGCGAGCAATACTTGCAAGTTATGAATTGCAAATGCAGATAATTTCCGATGAATTAGAAGAAATTAAACATAAATTCGGAGATGAAAGGCGAACCGAAATAGTTTATAATACTTCTGAAATGTCAATGGAAGATATTATTGCTGACGATCAAGTCATTATTTCAATTACTCATAAAGGATTGATCAAAAGGACACCTCTCTCCAATTATCGTACACAGAACAGAGGTGGGCGTGGTATTATGGGACTTACAACTTCTGACGATGATTTTATAGAAACTGTGTTTCAAGCGACAAATCATAATCATTTGCTATTCTTTACTGATGCGGGACGTGTTTATAGCGTTCGCGTGTTTGATCTACCCGAAGGATCTCGCATTGCAAAGGGTCGTGCAATTGCAAATATTTTGAATTTGCAAGAAGATGAAAAAGTAACTAATACATTAGTGGTCAAAGAGTTCGAAAGTGATAAATATGTGTTTATGTGTACGAAAAATGGCACTGTGAAGAAAACATCCTTGCAAGATTTTGGGAAAATACGATCCACAGGAATAATTGCTATTGGTCTTAATGATGGAGATAAATTGATCAACACGAGCATAACTGATGGCGATAATGAAATAATAATTTGTACTCACCAAGGTCAAGCTTGCAGATTCTCTGAAGTAAATGTCAGATCGATGGGTAGAACTGCAACGGGTGTCCGCGGTATTTCTTTGCAAAAGGATGATTACGTTGTTTCTATGATTGCCGTCAAATCGTTAGAAGAACAAGTCATCGTTGTTAGTGAGAAGGGCTTTGGGAAACGGACTAAAGTGGATGATTTCCGAAAAACTGCACGTGGTGCAAAAGGTGTCATCGCGATGAAAACAACTTCTCGAACGGGGAAACTTGTTGCTTTACTAACAGTGAAAGAAGATGATGAAATTATTGTAATGACAACGCATGGAATCATAATTCGCCAGGGTGTTAAGAGTATTCGAGTAATTGGAAGAAATACACAGGGAGTGAAACTTATAAAACTCGACGAAGGGGATTCCATAGCAGATATAACTATAATTCCAAAAGAAGAAGAAGTGGGTGAAAATTTAGAACAACAATTTCCTGCTAACCTCTATAATTAATGTAGATGTTTAAATTAAAATATGCAAATACAGGCGTAATTCTTTTTTTTATTGTTTTGCATAGTTTGAATTCATTTGCACAGGATACAACAAACGTAAAAATTGATAGTTTAAAAATCTATCCTCCACT
>DIEP01000141.1:258-13218 GCA_002418685.1 Ignavibacteria bacterium UBA5771 | reverse complement strand
AAATCCCGATTATGACGAGATCCACGTTCTTCCAACTGACAAACTCCGTATAGTTGGCAAAGTTCAAAAAGTCATTCGCCCACTCAAATAAACAAAACATCGGGACTTCTGCAATGTGTTTCTTCATCAATAGAAATCGAGTTTGCTGCTTATCTTTGCATAAATAATATATTATAGCTTCCCTGACTTTCTAATATAATGATAAACATAAGGCGGGTCAATGCTGACTAATTTCAAATTCTTTGGCAATTGTATTGTTGGAACAATCAGTCCCGTGCTATCATTATTAATTTCATTTTGGGTTAAAGTGGCGATGACCGTCGTAATATCGAAATTTGCAAGTTCATCTACCCCTCCTTCAACATAGATTTTAACATAGAGAGGCATAATTTGATGTCCATCGGGCATCTTTCCATTAGTTATCCTAATGGGCACTTGCTCCATCATCAATCCCGATTTTAATTGAACATTTGCCTGAAAATTGGTTTTAGTGGGGTTGATTTTAATGATTTTTGGGAGAGTATCTTTAATTGGGATATTCTGAGAAATATTAGAATGAACATCTTTAATTTCACGATATATTGTTGAAACACTGTTGATGGAATCCAATATACCACCGAAACCCTTTATTTCTGCAAGATTTGGGTTTAGTTCAATATCGCCAACTAATGTGAACCCTTGTCTTAAAATCAATGAGATGTCAGGTATAATGGGAACAGTCTTTCGAGATATATTTGCAATATGGATAGTTATGCTTTCAGGATTTGTTTTTTTGATTTCAGCTTTTTCCATTGAAGAAATGCTTTGTATCAATTTGGAATAAGTTAACTCATAAGTGTGCATAGTGGAGGGCAAATCGCGTAAATCCACGATACACTTTTTGGAATTATTTAAGTAAATTAAATTGAACAAATCCCAACCCGTTGAACGAACCTCTGCTTCAATATTGGGTCGTATTATATTTTCAATTGCTCGGTCGTCATCAATAAGTATTTCTAATGGGACAGTAATATATGCTGTATATTGATTATTGAGACTAACATATAACCATAATGCAAATGCAATAATAAATGACAGGAAAATGCCCACTGTATGGAGCTTTTCCACTACTTTTTGTGCAATTCTTTTAAGCTCAGAACCAATAGTATGTGACTCTTGCAAAAACACCTCGCTTTGTGTGATAACCTAATCCGATTTGAAATTGATCTGAGTACACATAATTCGCTCCAAGCCCAAAACTCGCTCCCGACGTATTATAATATTTATAATAATATCTATCTCCTGTTTCAATATTTTTTGCAAGAATTGAATCCTGCTGAGAATAGAACCCCACTGACGCAAAAATAATAAATGGATCTAATCTGTCAAGATAGAACCCAAGATCACCTGTGACAATAATTTTTGAATATTTATCTTCTTCATAACCGTTTGGTAGCGGTTGAGTGGGATAAATTTGAACTTCTGAAGAATACATCGAATAATTTGGTATGCTTTTAGCAAACCCCGAGAGTCCTAATTCTAAACTTGCAAACCAATATCTGACACCAACTCCAAGAGATAGACCGCCAGGACCAAAATATCCAATATCTCCGAAAACCGACTTTTCTTTTGCAAAAAATACAGGGACAGTGTTTGCATACGTTACATTCTCGTCATCAAATTGATCATCAGCAAAAACTAATTGAGGAATCTGAACAATTGAAAGTAGCATAGCTATTGCTATTGAAACAATAAAATTTTTTGTCATAATTTATTTTTATATTTTATTAAAATTTACTAATTATTTTCTGTATATTTTACTCAATTTCAAAATTACTAATTATATAATAAATTCCCACTGAAAACTAGCTTTCTTCGCATTTCCATCTAAATGAAATATTTTCCTATCTCTTATAACCAATTTCCTATCACCGTATTCCTATCTCTCCCATAATAAATTGCCATTCTAATTCAATATTATCTATCATTTGCTCGGTGGATTGCCCCGAGCCGTGACCACTTTCAAAATCAACATAAAGCATAATTGGATTGATTTGACTTGGTAAATTTTGCAATGCAGCTACAAATTTCTTTGCATGCACTGGATCGACTCGCGCATCGTGTTCGCCTGCTTTAACTAACATCGCAGGGTAATTCCATCCAACCTTGATATTCTGGTAAGGTGAGTATCGCAATATATATTTGAAATCATCTTCATTTTCAGCATTGCCATACTCAGCAATCCAATAGCGTGCGATAAGAAATTTGTGATAACGGAGCATATCCAGCAATGGCACCCCACATACCGCAGCTTTGAATAACTCAGGTCTTTGCGTGACAGTCGCGCCAATAAGCAGTCCACCATTGCTTCCTCCACGTATTGCTAATTTCTGTGGATTTGTATATTTCTCTGAAATCAGATATTCGGCAGCGGCAATAAAATCATCGAATACATTTTGCTTCTTATCGAGCATTCCCGCACGATGCCAATTCTCGCCATATTCATTTCCGCCACGCAGGCAAGCAATTGCATAGACTCCACCCCGATTGATAAATGATGCAGTTGTGCCCAAATAGCTTGGTCCCATACTGATATTGAATCCGCCATATCCATAGAGTAATGTCGGATTTTTGCCATTTAATTCAATATCTTTTCGATAACAAAGGAACATCGGAATTTGAGTGCCATCTTTCGATTGATAATACACAAGTTTGGATTCGATATTATCAGTATTAATCGTGGATTTATCTTGAAAGATTTGCTCCCAATGATTTAGATTTGATTCTGCAATTTGGTATAATTTTGCTTGGGCAACAAATGTCGAAAGCGTAGCATATATTTTATTTGTCTTTTTATCATAACCTATTCCTGCAATATCGCTGAATTCGGGTGGAACGAGGTCCTGAACAAATTTACCTGAATAATCCAAAACCTTGCAATGCCTCATAATATCCTTTTTGTAAAGAATCAGCACATATTGCTCGGTTAGCAAGCACCCCTCCACTATTTCATCTTTCTGTTCGGGATAAAAAGCTTGCCAATTCTTATATTCGGGATTTGCCGTATCTGCCCACATAATTTTGAAATTCGGAGCATTGTCATTTGTTGTAATAAAAATTTTATTATGCTTGATTTGTGGTTGAGCGGTGAATTCCTTGCTCGAATATATAATGCGCGGTTCATCATTTGTCCCTTGCTTGCGTAGTTTTAATGTATTTGAATAGAAATCTCCTTCGGAAATAAATGTGAAATTGCTTTCCTTATCATCCCAAATTGAAAAAAAGTCCTTTGCATCTTTGGGTGTGCCAAGCAAAATATCATTTGCGTGATTATTTCCATCAGCGACTTTGTGCAAATATGTAGGCAGGGGTTTTTGCTTTTCGATTAAATCGCGATTGCGAATTGTAATATATGCAAATCGCTCATCTTTGCACCAGTTCCATTCATCAATATTCTCAATAGGTTGCGAAAGTAATTTGCCTGATTTCGTATCGATGATTCTGTATGTATAAATTTCATTTCCTTGCAATTGCAGACCAATTGCAGCACGACTTGCATCCTCGGTGAGTGCAGGAAATGTAGGAGCAGACTTGCCCGATTTATCAAATTCCATAGGGTCGAATATGAGCTTTTCTTTACCCTTGAGGACGGTATAAAGTTTATTTTGCGGATCGCCTTTCTTTTTTGCCCAGAAGAATTCCCTACCATTTTTGAAAAATGGGGCAGAGCGATAATCTCTATCAAGAAAAGATTGAATTTCTTCTCGCAAATTTTTTACTGTTGGATAATTATCTTTAATCCATTGAACTGTGTAATTATGTTGAGATTTTGACCAATCGATAACGTCAGGATCATTTTTATTTTCTAACCAGCGATAGAAATCAGTAAAAATGAAATTATGCATGGTGTCTCTGACAGGGACCATTTTTGTTGTGGGGGGTTCGAAGTTTTTACTATATGCTATTGACATTGAAAAGACCAAAATTAAGGTTATTTTAAAAAACTTATTCATTTCGAAAATTATTAAAGAAGCAAATTAAAAAATTTTGATTATATACGTCTATTATTTTTTGAAAAAATTATGATAGAAATCCAAAATTTAAGCAAATCCTTTGGAAGCAAAATCGTATTAAAGGATATTAATCTTCAAATTCCCACCAAACAGACCACTTGTATTATAGGTAAATCTGGTTCAGGAAAAAGCGTATTAATTAAAAATATAGTAGGGCTTCTCAAACCTGATAAAGGGACTGTTTTCGTTGATGATAAAGAAATACCCAATCTTTCCCAAAAAGAATTGTATGAAGTTCGCCAGCGTATGGGTTTCGTATTTCAAAGTTCAGCATTGTTAGATTCATATAATGTTTATGGCAATATCGTGTTAGGACTTTATGAGCATGGCATTAGGGATACGAACTATTTTGATGCGGAAGCAAAACGTGTGCTTGAAGCAGTGCAGTTGCTATCTCATAAGGACGAAGTAAGCGAAAAAGAGTATGAACAAGAATGGAATCGCTTGCGGGAAATGATGCCGTCAGAATTATCGGGTGGAATGAAAAAGCGAGTGGGGTTAGCTCGTGCTTTGGTTGGAAATCCTGAATATATTTTCTATGATGAGCCAACAACAGGATTAGACCCTGTGACAAGCGAGCAAATCGATGAATTAATACAAACTGTGGAAAATCAGATGAAAGTGACTTCGATTGTGATTACTCACGATTTGTTTAGTGTTTATCGTATTGCAGATAAAATTGCAATGCTCAGTGAAGGCGAGAAAGTATTTGAAGGGAATGTAAGCGAATTCAAAATTTCAGATCACCCAAAAATCAGGGAATTCCAAGATCGTTATCAAGTTATCAATAAGTGATTCTTATCAAGCATTGTAGAAAATGGGATGCCATATATCTATTATGTGTTATTGAGAAAGTAGTGAAGAAATTTATTTGATTAATGAAATTGCTTGGGAATAGCCGTCACTCGCAATGGCACATTTTGTTTTATGTCATTGCGAGCAAGTATGTTGGGAAGCAATCCCATTGCCCTTTTAGATTGCTTCGTTATTTTATTCCTCTCAATGATCAGCAAATGCGTCATTGAGAACGTAGTGAATACCAAAATTATATATTTAAATCTCTCTTTAAAGCACAGATAAAAGCTCATCAGGAGCATTCGTCAGCCATACGGGACCATTAGCCGTAACAAGAACGTCGTCTTCAACACGCATACCAAATTTATCAGGTAAATACACACCAGGTTCAATTGCAATGACCGAATCCTCGGGCACAATTTGATCATCTTGACGAAAAGTAATGACGGGATTTTCATGCTCTGCAAGCCCTATTCCATGGCCTAATGAGTGTTGGAAATATGCGCCTAACCCTGCTTCATTAATAATTTTGCGTGCAACCATATCTAAATATTTGCCATTAACAGCGGGCAATATACTATTTATGGCTTTCACTTCGGCATTTCGAAGCATTGCATATACTGTCTTTTGATATTTTGTTGGCTTATCTCCTACGCATATTGTCCGGGTTATATCAGAGCAAAAACCGTGAACCTTAAACCCATAGTCCATTAGCACAATATCACCCTTGCGGATTCTTTTATTAGTCGGGGCACCATGGACCAAAGCACCACGCTCACCACTTGTAACAATTATTTCAAAAGCATCGTCTTCGGCACCGAGCAATCTACCTCTATAAGCGATTTCAACGGCGACGTCGTGTTCACTCATACCTGGCTTAATAAATTCAAGTATTTCTTTGAAAACCGCTTCACTTATTTCGCAAGCTTTGCGAATATAGGCAATCTCTTCAGGAGATTTAGATTGAGTAAATGGTTCAACTAATGCAGGTGTGGGTTTGAATTTAACGGGTCGAAGTTTGTTGCGGGTTTCGACAGATTCATAATATGACAATCTATCTGCCTCAAAAGCAATTGTATCAACTTTATTCAGAAATCCGGCTTCAATTACATAATTCCACAAATCTCTTGTAATATGTGTCTTTAAATTGGGTAAAGCATAAAGTTCATGTTTAATTTGTTCTTCATAACGATCATCTGTGATGAAATGTATCTCGTCTTGTAAAATAAAGAGATGCGCTGATGAACCTGAAAAATTAGTTAAGTAATGTATATTTGGTAAATAGCTGACATAAATTCCTTGAGCTTTTTCTGCCTCAAGTGCAAAAAGAATTTGCTTCAACCTGAGATCAATTTTTTCTGGATAAATGGATTTAGCTTCTTCTTCAATAATATGCCTGTGATAAGGGCGTTTAGTTTTGGGAGTAGGTTGAACGGGAGCTTTAGTTTGCTCTTTTGCTTTTACTTTTGTAGTAGATTTCGACATATATCCCTCATTTTTTTAAATTTTAAATTCAAATATTTAGATATTCATTAACTATTAGTTCTATCATCCATATCAATAATTAATACAAGAAAAAATTAAATGATTTCCTCAAAGACTACTTTTGGTCTTTCTGCTCTTTTTTTAGTCATTCTTAACGAAGTGAAGGATCCAATATCTTGTTATATATAATATTTTCTTGATTCTTCATTCCACATCGACACATTTTAAATGAAGAGCGTGTCATAACCATTCTATATCGTATTTCAGAATGACAAATAATATACCTGCTTACAAATAATGTGTTAACAATTGCAAGAACAAATTTTCGAACACTCTTTGATTATTATCTAAGATTCTTTTAGTAAAAATAATATTTCAAACAAAATAATTGGGTGATTCCTTAGTTATAGCAATATGATGGGGGTGCGATTCGATGATACTTGCGTTTGTAATTCTAATAAATCTTGCATTTAGTTTTAATTCCTGTATAGTGCGAGAACCTGTATAACCCATCGCTGCCCGAAGACCACCTGTAAGCTGATAAATTGTTTCGGAAACATTCCCCTTATAAGGAACGCGTCCTTCTATACCTTCGGGGACCAATTTCGATATTTCAGATTCTACATCTTGGAAATACCTATCTGCTGAGCCTTGCTTCATTGCATCAGTAGAACCCATTCCTCTATAAATTTTATAGGCTCTCCTTTCGAGAATCATTTTGTCCCCAGGGCTCTCTTCGTGTCCTGCAAGCATATTACCTATCATCACAGTATCAGCACCGCCCACAATAGCTTTTGCAATATCGCCTGTTTGCTTAATGCCACCATCGGCAATTATTGGAATACCCTTCTTGGATGCAGCTTCAGCAACAGTCATTATTGCACTTAATTGAGGGACACCAACTCCTGTAACTACTCGAGTAGTGCAAATAGACCCAGGACCGATGCCAACCTTTAAACCGTCAGCACCTGCTTCAATGAGTTCTTCAGCAGCTTCGCTAGTTGCAATATTACCTGCTATAATTGGCAAATGTGGGTGCAATCTTTTTATCTCCTTGAGCATTTTGATTACCCCCAAAGAATCAGCATGGGCAGTATCGATAAAAATAACATCAACGCTTGCCTCCATAAGTGCTTCCACTCTTTCCAAAGTATTCGCCGCTATTCCAACAGCTGCCCCAACAAGCAATCGTCCTTGATTATCTTTTGCTGCATTAGGAAACTGCTTTTTCTTTTGAATATCTTTGAAAGTAATTAGACCGCGAAGAATATGCTTTTTATCAACAATTGGTAATTTTTCAATCCTATATTTTTGCAAAATGACTTCTGCTTCTTCAAGAGTGGTTCCAATGGGTGCAGTGATAAGATTTTCCTTTGTCATCATATTTGCCAATGGCTCATTGTAATTTGGATTGAATCGCAAATCACGATTAGTAATAATTCCAACTAATTTACCTTTATCATCGATAACGGGTATACCCGATATTCTGTATTTATTCATCTGGTTTACTGCATCAGCAACTGTGTTTTCGGGGGAAAGTGTAATTGGTTTACTAATCATTCCGCTTTCTGAACGTTTGACAATCGATACTTCTTCCATTTGCCTTTCGATGCTCATATTTTTATGGATAACACCCAATCCACCTTCTTTGGCAATTGCCTGCGCCATACTGGATTCAGTGACAGTATCCATTGCTGCGGAAATAATCGGAATATTCAGTTTAATATCTTTTGTTAAATAGGTCTCAGTATTAACATCACGAGGCAATACTTCGCTATGACGTGGCAATATTAAAACGTCATCGTAAGTGTAGCCATCGCTTTGAATTTTATTTATAAACATTATTTTTAAATTTACTCTGACTTTAGAACTTTTAATTTACTTTGTTCATAAAGAATATCTTTTTGAATGTCCTCTTGCTTGTCATATTTAGAATTATGAATTAAAGTATTCAAGTTCTCAATATTTAGGTTTATATCATTACTATTTAATTCTTCCTTTGAAGCAATACGTTCCACAACAATTGAGACAGAATTATTAAGAACTTCCACAAATCCACTTCTGACGGCAAAAAGCACAGGACTGCCCGATTCTTCTACAATTTTAATTATTCCGGGGTCAAGTATTGAAAATATTGGTGCATGATTATATAAAATTTCAAATGGAGAGAGACTGCCCGGAACTGATACCGATTGAGCCTTTCCACGATATATATATTTTTCGGGCGATACTATTTCAACATTTAATAATTTATCACTCATTATTACTTTTGTTTTTTATATCTATCAAACACTTCATCAATTGCGCCTGCATAAGCGAACAAATCTTCAGGAATATCATCAGTTTTGCCATCAAGGATTGCACGGAAGCCCGCAATAGTATCGGCAATTTTCACATATCTACCTTCGTAACCTGTAAATTGTTCTGCAACAAAGAAGGGTTGCGATAGAAATCTCTGTATTTTTCTTGCACGATAAACAGCAATTTTATCCTCATCTGCTAACTCATCCATACCAAGAATATTGATAATATCCTGTAAATTTTTATAATGTTGCAGAAGCTGCACACAATCTATGGCAGTATCATAATGATCATCACCAAGAATAAGAGGGTCCATAATTCGTGAAGTCGAATCCAAAGGATCTACAGCGGGATAAAGTCCAAGTTCAGAAATTTGCCTTGATAAAACGGTCTTTGCATCAAGGTGAGAGAATGTATTTGCAGGGGCAGGATCAGTTAAATCGTCTGCGGGAACATACACTGCTTGCACGGATGTAATTGAACCGCGTTTTGTAGAAGAAATTCGTTCTTCTAATTCGCCAAGTTCGGTTGCCAAAGTTGGTTGATAACCAACAGCCGATGGCAAACGACCAAGCAAGGCAGAAACTTCAGAACCTGCTTGAATGAATCGGAAAATATTATCTATAAATAAAAGCACATCTCTACCGCCTTCATCTCGCAAATATTCAGCAGTTGCCAAAGCTGTCAAAGCCACACGGAAGCGCGCTCCTGGTGGTTCATTCATTTGACCAAAAACCAGAACGGTTTTATCAAGGACTCCCGACTCTGTCATTTCCAAATAAAGGTCATTGCCCTCACGTGTTCTCTCGCCAACCCCACCAAAGCAAGAATATCCTTCGTGAAATTTTGCAATATTATGTATTAATTCTTGAATTATAACAGTCTTTCCAACACCTGCACCCCCGAATAATCCTGTTTTGCCACCTTTTGTAAAAGGCTGGATTAAATCTATAACTTTGATACCTGTTTCGAACATTTCCTTTTTAGTACTCAGATCATCAAAATCGGGAGCCGAACGATGAATAGAATATGAATGCTGAGATTTTATCCCCCCTTTGCCATCGATTGGCTCACCAATTACATTCATCATTCTACCTAATAATTCAGTTCCAACAGGCACAGTGATTGGACCGCCTGTGTCGATTACTTTCATTCCGCGAACAAGACCATCAGTTGTTTCCATAGCCACTGCACGCACTCTATTTTCACCAAGATCCTGTTGCACTTCGCAAATTAATGTTTGCTCTGTGCCATCAGGTAATTTTCTAGGTATTTGCAAAGAATTGAGAACTGACGGAATACTGCCTTCATTGAATTGCACATCGACGACGGGACCAATTACTTGGATAAGAACACCTTCATTCATATAAAATCCTAAAGTATTTCAAAAATGTGGAATAAAATTTTACAAAATTACAAAAAATCAAAAGAAATATGAATGAATGAATAAATAAAATGATATAGTAAATATCAACATTTCAATTACAAATAATTATAATCGTCAATTCATAAAATATACAAATTCAAATTAAGAAAATAAAATGTTTGACTTTTTAAAGAAAATCTTACCGAGTAAAAACCAAAAGGATGTTGATAAATTAGTTCCTATAGTTGAGGAAATTAATAGATATTATGATGAATTAGATTCCTTATCTGATGATGAACTGAAAAATAAAACGCCTGAATTTAAGAAAAGAATTAAGGATGCAATAAAGGATCTTGAAGAAGAAAAGGAAAAACTATTAGCAATATTGCGTGATAGCGATCTTTCATCAGATGAAATTATTGAGTTAAATGATAAGATAAAGAAATTAGATAAAGACATATTTGAGCAAGTTGAAGAAGTTTTGGAAGAAATTCTCCCCGAAGCTTTTGCAGTTGTCAAACAAACGTGTAAACGTCTTGTTGAGCAACAGTATCATTATGAATATTTGGGGCATTCAGCGATTTGGGATATGGTGCCTTATGATGTGCAGCTGATGGGAGCTGTTGCTCTTCACCAAGGAAATATAGCAGAAATGGCAACTGGTGAGGGCAAAACTCTGGTTGCTGTTTTGCCAATGTATTTAAATGCACTCGCAGGAAAGGGTGTGCATCTTGTCACAGTCAATGATTATCTTGCACGTCGGGATAGCGAATGGATGAAACCCATTTATGATTTTCTTGGAGTATCAGTCGGCTCTCTGCAAACAAATATGGACCCCGAAGAACGCAAGCGTGTTTATAATCTCGATATTATATATGGAACGAACTCCGAATTTGGCTTCGATTATTTGCGTGACAATATGGTTGTGGAACTTGACCAAATCGTTCAAAGACCGCATTGGTATGCAATAGTTGACGAAGTTGATAATGTGTTGATAGATGAAGCACGAACTCCTTTAATAATTTCGGGTCCTGTGGGTGATACTGACCAGAAATTTGACGAAATGAATCCCCGAGTTAAGCGATTAGTTGATGCTCAAATCAATTTAGTGAATCAAATAACAATGCAAGCAGAAAGATTGCTTTCATCGGGGACTAAGGATGACCGAGAAGAAGCGGGAATATTGCTCGTCCGTGCTCATCATGGTTTACCCAAACATAATAGATTGCGAAAATTACTGCAAGATGGGGATAATCTCAAACTGATGCAAGAAACCGAGCTATTTTTTATGCGCGACCAATCCAAACGAATGAACGAAATTAACGATGAACTTTATTATATCGTTGAAGAGAAAAATCACCAAATTGACATAACAGATAAAGGTCGGGCGCTGCTTACCAACGCTGACGAAGACCCCGATATGTATGTTATTCCTGATATTGCTTCTATTTTAAGCAAAATTGAAGGCGAACCAGATATTGCTCCAACTGAGAAGCAGAGGCAAATCGATGAAGTGCATTTGTTATTTGCCGAAAGAAACGATAAAATTCACACAATTTCTCAATTATTGATGGCATATTCATTATATGAAAAGGATGTGGATTATGTTGTTCAAGAGGACAAAGTTCAAATAGTCGATGAATTTACAGGGCGTATTCTCGAAGGAAGGCGTTATTCAGAGGGTTTGCATCAAGCAATAGAAGCAAAAGAGCATGTCAAGGTAGAGCGAGATACTCAAACTCTTGCAACTATTACTTTACAAAATTATTTCCGTTTATATAAGAAATTGGCAGGTATGACCGGAACTGCCGAGACAGAAGCAGCCGAATTCCAGAAAATTTATAAACTCGATGTTATTGTCATTCCTACTAATAAACCAGTAGTTCGTATTGATAGAGACGATTTTATATATCGAACAAAGCGCGAAAAATACAATGCAATTATTGATGAAATCAAGAAAATCATTGATGAAGGTAGAGCTGTGCTTGTGGGAACAACATCTGTGGAAGTTTCCGAAATTCTTAGCAAAATGCTCACCCGCCAAAAGGTTCGCCATAATGTATTGAATGCTAAATACCACGAGCGAGAAGCAGAAATTATCAAGAATGCAGGAACGAAAGGCACAGTGACCATTGCTACTAATATGGCAGGACGTGGCACTGATATTAAGCTTGATGCAGATGTTCGGCAGAATGGCGGACTTGCTATTATCGGTTCTGAAAGGCACGAAGCAAGACGCATCGATAGGCAGTTACGCGGTCGTGCAGGTCGCCAAGGGGATCCAGGCACAACACAGTTTTTCATTTCACTTGAAGACAATTTAATGCGCCTTTTTGCTGCTGAACGTATTGCTAAATTGATGAATTCTTTCAAGATGCCTGATGGAGAACCCATTCAGCACCCATTAATCACAAAAACCGTTGAAAATGCACAAAAGAAAGTTGAGGAAAATAACTTCGCCATTAGAAAACACTTGTTGGAATATGATGATGTGATGAATCAGCAAAGAGAGGTTATCTACTCTCGACGTCGTGCTGCCTTGCGTGGTGATAGATTGAAAGGCGAACTCTTCGAATATGTTGAGGAACTTTCCGAGGATTGGTATGATGAATTCCACCCAACTCGAGATTTGCAAAATTTGAAGAATAAAGTCCGCTCAATATTACTTTGCGAAATTCAAATTACTGATGAGCAATTTTCAGAAATGAAAATGGAAGAATGCACGGAAATTATTATAAAATCTGCTGAAGAATTTTACACTCGTAAAGAAGATATGCTCGGCAAAGATTATATGATGCAACTCGAAAAATATGCAGTGCTGCAAACGATTGATGATAAATGGAAAGAACATTTGCGAATGATGGACGAAATCAAAGAAGGTATTTATCTGCGTTCTTATGGTCAGAAAGATCCTTTGCTTGAATATAAACAAGAAGCATTCAAACAATTTGTTGAATTAAT
>DIEP01000141.1:0-217 GCA_002418685.1 Ignavibacteria bacterium UBA5771 | reverse complement strand
GAAGTCGCCCGTGCCCAAAGTAAACGCGCAAGAAATATTCCTGCTGTTCGGTCAAGAAATTTGAATGGTCAAGGAATGAAATACGGTCGCGATGAATCAGCATTGAATTTGGTCGCTGCTCAAGCCCCACAAGCTCAAGAGCAAGAAGGAGCAAGAGCTGTTGCTGTTGAGACATATAAACGAGATCAGGCAAAAATAGGTAGGAATGATTTATGCC
>DIEP01000096.1 GCA_002418685.1 Ignavibacteria bacterium UBA5771 | reverse complement strand
GTTTTTAAATTTAAGTTTATTAGTATTTAACAATTCCTATACTTCTATTTCGTATTTTAGTATATTATTATTAACGTTCTTCTAAAATGCACTTCCACGAGTTTTTACAACTAATTGAAGCGGGCGAGGGGACTTCAGTTGAATTCAAAAGGAAATTGAAAACTCCCGAAAAAATCGCCAAAGAAATCTGCGCATTTGCTAATACCAAAGGTGGATATGTCATTATCGGTGTTGATGATGATAAATCCATTGTTGGAATCAAGAGCGAAAAAACGGAGGCTGATATTATCGAAAGAGCATGTAAATTTTCAATAGAGCCAGAGGTGGTTCCTGAAATACAAATATTCGATCTTGAAGGCAGGGACGTTATGGTTGTTATTATTCAAGAGGGAAATCGAAAACCCTATCAAGCAGTTCTCATAGATGAAACGACGCAAGCTGAGTCCCGTCAAGTCTTCATTCGGGTTGGCGAGAATTCAATGCCTGCAAGTAATGAAATGAAACGCTTGTTGCGATCTCAAACAAATGACGACCCTTTGCGTTTGGGCATTGGAGATAAAGAAAAGCGATTATTCCAATATCTTGAAATAAATAACCGCATTTCTGTTCAAGAATATGCCGAACTTGTTAATATTTCTCGTAGGAGAGCAGGACGCCTGCTAATTAGATTAGTTAGAGCAGGAGTAATTCAAATGACAACAGATATTCATAATGACTATTATTCTTTAATTAGATAATTATTCCAAAAAAAATTCATAATTTTGTAAGTTAAGTTAATTTTAAAAAAGGAAAATTAAATGGCTCATCATAAGTCAGCAATTAAGAGAATACGCCAATCTCAAAAAGCGAAAATCTATAATAGAAAATATAAAAAACTTATGAAAATGGCAATCCGCAATGTTCGTGAATCTAAGAATTATGAGGAAGCTCAGGAGAACTTTCATAAAGCAATGAGCATAATCGATAAGACAGCAAGTCGCGGGGTCATTCATAAAAATAATGCTGCCAATAAAAAATCGAAACTTGCACATTATGTGAAGAAACTTTCCCCAAGTCTGAATTAAGCACATAGCCAATTTTTGGATGCACCCGTGGCTCAATTGGATAGAGTACTTGACTACGAATCAAGTGGTTGGGGGTTCGAATCCCTCCGGGTGTACTTTGTCCTTTATGTCCCAGCGTCTCATCCATCGGGTTAACCCTGTGGTTGAGTCTCGGAATTACAATTTATATCAGTCTACTTCACAATAGCGATCTTGCCCACTTTTCTTTGTCCGTCGGCTTCTATTTCAAAAATATATATACCTGATTCAAAGTATATGTTTTGATTTGCATTATTTTTCAGATCCAAGGATATAATCCTGTTCTTTCCTTGCGAAGAAATGGGGACTTGATCATTGAAAATTTCTTTGAGTGCGGAATTATAAATTCTTAAATTGACTTTCTTGCCAATTTCAATATTTTCGGGTGCAGGAAAGTATATTGCATCATCTGTATTATAGCGAAATGGACTTGGAAAAGCATAATCAATTGCATAAGTTTCCTCGCCAACGAATTCAATCAACTCGGCTTGGACAGAATTATGTGCGCTCGAAAGTTGGAAATATTTTTTTCGGGGTGAATTGACAAAAATTGGGACAGAATTTTGAAGGTTATCAATACATACAGCAGCATTGAAATCATCACCGTAAGTATTTTGCGAAAAAAGCGCTAAAGTGTCGTAGGAGGACTCGATGGCAATTAACGTGTCATTGCTCAATGGAAGAGGATTATTGACGATGGTTCTATCCATTCTGATTTCAAATTGCAATAACTTTCCCGAATAGGAAGCCGATGGAACGGTAAAAATCTGATCATTTTTGAAAGAAAATTCGGGCATTTCGTTTGCATTTTCAAAATATTGATTTTGATTTCCTCTTGAATTAGTAAAATACAAAGATCGGGTGAACGCTTTCCATTCAGTAATTAATGATGAATTATAATATTCCAAAGCAGATTGGATTGCTTTATATGTTGGGATGCCTATTTCAATAATCTCCCAAATCTTTTTGACAGCATCCATTCCATATTTTTTTTGGATAAAATATGTGAAAATTCCATAGCGATAACCTACTTGAGGCGAGGGTGTGCAAAATGGATAATTTGAAGGATTTTTAAATAAGCTTCGCACATATTGCATATAATCCATTATTTCAGGGTATAGCACCATCTCCATCATCACGCTAGACATTTCTGCAATTATCGAACCGGTGTAATTATCAAGACCATATCGCATCTGTATTGCATGGTGGAACTCGTGAGCAAGTGTTACTTTTGCCCCATCATATCCAAATACTTTGAAAGATTGGACGAGCCTCTTATCGGGAAGTAGCATCGAATCCCGCGGTGAAAAATCATTATCGATTACTATATATGAGATGCTTTTTGGAAAACCTACTTGAGAAGGAATATCAAACTCAGGAACCGTGAAGCCATAAGCCCCGCCATGATCCTGTCCACCATCTATATCGGGGTATAAATCTCTATCTCCAATATTTAAAAGATAAATATCAAAAGCATTACTTCCTCCGCGCAAGCTATCACCAATTGGCGAATGGAAGCCCATCTCTACAACTTCTTTTTGATAAACATATTCACAATAATATGCTACTGAATCCACATAATCAGGCACTCCGTTGTGATTGCTATCAGTTAGATCCACAGAGTGAACCCCTGATGTATCATAATGGATAAGAAACATATCTGTGAGGGAAGAGAAAGCTTTTTGATTTTTGGGGCGCTTAGTAGTCGTATCGAATGTGAAAGTTTTGAGCAGTTTATTTCCCGTATTTTCTATATGGAAAGTTAAGCACTTATTATCATTTGCAAGGGTATCGAATCTATCTATCTTTGCAAAAAGAAACGACGGTATGATTAAAAAGAAAATGATGAATTTATAAAATTTCATTTTTATTATTAAATATAAAAGCAAAAATAATAAAAGGATGGGGAAAAATCAATTTTATCTGAAAAGTTCTTTTATCATACCCCAGGTGCGGCGAATTCCACTTGTCTGGTGTGTGACAGAAATTGATTCGGAATAACTATTTGTCCCATCATTTAAATTGATTTTTAACCGATAGGAATATATTTTGGCGCTTTGAGTGGAGGGGTCTTCGCCATCTTTTAGGAATGCTTCTTCATCAACATAGCGATAGTAACTGGGTCTGTTTTTGGAATCAATGGTTTTAATTTTTTGGAAACTTTGATTATTAGAAGAGCGTTCAATATCGAAATTCCTAATTTGGGATTCATCAATAGTTTCCCATTCAACGGTAATATCGGCACTATTAGATGAAGCGCGAAAAGATTTTAGATAATTATCAGTTGCAAGCACTGTAACTAATGTGGAACACAAAATCAGAAAAAATATGAGAAATGCTCTTTTCATAATTGCAAAATTATACAAAATATAATTAATATCCTAATCTTTTTTTAATAAAAGCGAAAAATTGTTTAATAATTTATTCAAAATATTAGTAACGAAAAACTCTTTGGAAATATTGAGAAATATGGAAACAATCATCCTTGAACTTCATCCACACAACCTCATCAGTCGGTTGTGGTTGAGCGAAAAGCGATATAGCTTGCAAAAGTGCGAAGCCAATCAGGAACATTACTTTTTTTTGCATTGGATGCCTCCTTTGTTTAATTTAAAACTCTTAAAAATTATCAAATATTTAACATCATTGTTTATTCAAATTTGTAAATTTATCTTGAAATAACACAAATATATTTTTGGACACTTTTAATTACTATAAAGACACAAAATTTATTAAAAAGTTACATAATTTATAAAACCCTTTGATAAATTTTGTTAAAATAATTCGTAATCAATTTCCTTTCTCATCTTTATTTCTCCTTTATTACTTTATATGTTTGAACTGATTTGTTTTGTGTTACTTGAATAAAATATATTCCCTGTGATAACTCCGCTAAATTGAATCTTAAATCTCCTCCCTGATACATTCCATCGTAAAGGACATCAATAAGATTTCCATCAAGCGAGGTTAATTCGATATTTAACTTGCCTTCATTAAAATTTGAACCTGGTAGCGTTATCTCTCCACTCGTTGGATTTGGATATAGTATCTTTATGGATTTTGGTCCATTATATACATTTGTCGTCGTTATGAAATTAAATAATCCAAGCCCAGCTGATGAAACTAATAGAATATATTTATTATCTGGTGAAACATGCATTGAAACGTCAGCTCCAAATTCTCTCGCATATTTGTAGGCAGATTTGCCTTCAATAACGTCCCATACGCAAATCGATGCTGGTGTATTACAACCCCAGCTGCTTGTCACAAAATATTTGGAATCGTGCGACCAATCTACACTCGGTGTTTTGCACAATCCATGATCGGGCTCTCCCATATATGTCGCTTCATACGTGCTTGTATTAAATATTAATATAGAATCCACATTTGGGTTAGACGTCAATAATGTCCCAAGCCATAATCCGTCTGGTGATTGTTTCATTGGTCCTCCTAACCGTCTTACGGGGTATGCCTGCGTCGTTGTGTCCATCGTCCTTATATCCCATAAGAAACTCCAATAATGAGTTTCCCCCGGTAAATATGGTGGGTGGCCCGGAGTTGTATATTTTGCATATGTTAGAAAATATTTGCCTTTCTCGACTATGTAGGCACTATAAAATATCCATGCATATCCATCTGCATATAATATCTTAGAACTTGGCTTCGCCTGGAATGTATTCAAATCAAATACTCCAACTCGAGAACCACCAAATATTAGCATTACTCCTGCTGCTTCATCTATTGCAAAATTTTGGTAACTATACAATGAATTTATTGTCGCTGGTCCAGCAGTAAGTGGAAATTGCCCAACTACCTCCAATGATGGCCAACGCACCTTTTTCCAATCAAATGTGTATGCATATTGTCCATCTTCACTGAATTGAGTTATGCCCTGCAATGGCACTTCTCTTATGAAACTTCCGCTTGTTGCATCAATTTCTGTTAATTTTATATCAAGCTTCCCATCGATTACTTCACCGGTGAATGAAACTAATATTGTTTGCCCATCAGGTGAATATACTGCGTTCCGAATATTATAATTATCCGGGATTCAAGAGAATAGGTCCCCTAAGCCACACAACCTCATCTGTCGGTTGT
>DIEP01000109.1:27843-32213 GCA_002418685.1 Ignavibacteria bacterium UBA5771 | reverse complement strand
AAAGTACTTTTCTGAATGAAGGGACAAAAATCACAACCCTCAGAAGGTGAGATGTTGCTAAAATTATTTCTTTTGTTTTATCCATATATTTTACCTTTTTATGACTAAGACGACTATTTTCGTTTTTTAGTTCAATTTTTATTCAAAATTATAAAAAATATTTTAAATAATCAATATTTTTTATTTTTTAATTGTAAAATATTTTAAGTTTGCATAAAATTTATTCGCTTATGCCCCAAAATAATATTCCCAAATTGAAAAGCGAGCTTGGACTATTTACAACAATTGCAATTGTGATAGGCGCAGTAATCGGTTCAGGTATTTTTATGAAACCTTCGTTAATGGCAAGTCAAGTAGGGTCCGCAGAAATTTTGATACTGATTTGGATAGTTGCAGGTGTTATCACGCTCTTTGGTGCTTTGACCAATGCTGAAGTTGCAGGTTTATTTTCAGAAACGGGCGGGCAATACATTTATTTTGAAAAGATGTATGGAGAATTTATTGCATTTCTCTATGGCTGGGCAATCTTTATTGTTATTCAAACGGGTTCAATTGCTTCGATTTCTTATGTCTTTTCTGAATATTTCCAATATTTCTTTAGACTGCCCCGATTATCAGCAGGATTGGAAAATTCATTTATTGTGCATATTCCCTTCATAGGAAATATCTTGCCACTGGAGAATATCGGTGTTAAAGCAATCACGGTAGGGCTGATTTTTCTATTAACAATTGTCAACTATTTTGGCGTAAAATTTGGTGGGGGGATTGCATCGTTTTTTACTTCCGCAAAAGTTTTAATATTATTATTTTTTGTGGCAATAGCCTTTGCTTTCGTGGGAGGCAATGCGAGCAATTTCACAGGTCATTTGTCCGATAAATTTAGCAACTTTAATGGGAACCCATCAATATTTTTTGGCGTAGTTGCTGCATTATCGGGTGCATTTTGGGCTTATGACGGTTGGAACAATGTCACATATTTAGCAGGCGAAATTAAAAGTCCCCAGAAAAACATACCGCTTGGATTATTGATAGGAACATCAATTGTAATTATAATCTATGTGCTTGTCAATATAGCGTATATATACGTTTTGCCATTAGATGAAATTGCAAAATCTGAGTTGGTTGCTTCCGATGTTGCACAAAAAATATTGGGAAATCTTGGTGGTGGCTTTGTAGCGGCGGCGGTATTGGTTTCGACTTTCGGCACTTCAAATGGGACAATTATGGCAAGTTCGCGTGTTTATCATGCAATGGCAAATCGCGGTATGTTCTTCAAACCAATAGGGAAGACCAGTCCTAAATATTTCACTCCGGCAAATGCTTTATTTCTTCAAGCATTTTGGTCGTCTTTACTTGTAATTAGTGGGACATTTGACACTTTGACAGATATGTTAATTTTTGTCAGTTGGATATTCTATGGTCTCGGTGCAGTGGGCGTTTTCGTCTTAAGAAAGAAAATGCCCGATAATCCGCGATCGTATAAAGTGTGGGGCTATCCAATAATTCCAACAATATTTGTTTTATTTGCTTTATTTTTTGTAATTTTCACTTTGTATAATGACATAAATGGATATTTACACGGAAGGTATAGAATAATAAATTCAGGGTTAGGATTACTGCTTACTTTCAGTGGAATTCCATTTTATCTAATTTTTAAAAAAATTTATAGGAAAAAGGAGGTGCCAGATGAGTGCTGAAATTTATGTGATTCATCCAAAAAACCCCGAGATTAGAAAAATCCAAAATGTAGCAGCTGCATTGAACGATGGTGCAGTTATAATTTACCCAACAGATACGGGCTACACTCTGGGGTGCAATCTCTCAAATAAAGAAGGGATTGCTCGTATTAGACAACTTAGGAATATTCAGGAAGGAAAGTCCCTGACGTTCCTATGCGATTCACTCACTCGTTTGTCTGATTTTGCTCGTGTTAGCAATAAAGCATACAAAACAATGAGGCGATTAGTGCCTGGTCCTTTCACTTTTATTTTGCCCGCTTCAAAATTAGTTCCGTATTTCGCTCAGGATACAAAGCGTAGAACTGCGGGTATACGCATTCCTGATAATATCTTATCATTATTTTTATTAAAAGAATTGGGACACCCAATTATCTCAATTTCAGCAAAAATCGATGGTAATCCTTATACCACTTACGATGAAGTGCTGGATTATTTTGCAAAGCAAGTCGATGTTGCTGTAAAAGTTGAGGAGCCCGAGTTCGTTGGACAATCAACAATCATTGATATGACAACAGATGAATTTAAAATTCTTCGCGAAGGTGCAGGAACCGATAAATTGAAGGAATATATGTACACAATAGAAGAATAGATAATATGCAAATCCGATGGAGATTGATGATTTCCAATTATTATTAAGATGGGAAACTAATATATAATTATGTGCTTCAACGATGGTGTGATATTTCTATTAAAATAATGTGCATTTGTTGTTGAATCATTTTAGAAATCAATGCAAATATAGATTGCCCGATAATAATTGTGTCCGACCGTCGTGGCGCTCCTACTGTAGGGAATGCATATCTGCGTTCCCTACAAGGTATTTTACAAATTTAATTTGTTCCTCATTAGTAGGAATTAGATAGGAAAAGGATTGCTGTTACATTGCACAATTTCTTATTCATTATTAATCCAATAAAAATAAATTTTGCTTAAATTTGCAATTTTATATTTTATTGAAACATTTAATTAATCATTATTTAATTTAAAATATCAAAATATGGAAGGCAATATATCCTTAAAAGAAAAAATCGAGCAAGCAGTTAGGAAAATTCGCAAAATTACAGATAGTCAACCTAAGATAGGTGTTATTCTTGGCACAGGACTTGGGGGAGCAGTTGATAAAATTTCAATATCCCATAAAATTAGCTATACTGATATTCCACATTTTCCTTTATCAACCGTTGAGACACACGCGGGTAATCTTTTATTTGGGAAAGAGAATGGGAAAGATATTGTGCTTATGCAAGGCAGAACACATTATTATGAGGGTTATTCAATGAAAGAAATAACTTTCCCAATTTATGTGATGAAAGCTCTTGGAGTTCAATACTTAATTATCTCTAATACTTGCGGGAGCGTTAATCCCCTTATACCAAGAAGCAGTATTATGATAATGGATGACCATATAAATTTATTGGGTGGGAATCCTTTAATCGGCAGGAACGATGACTCTTTAGGACCGAGGTTTCCCGATATGAGCGAACCATATTCAAAGCTATTGATTAAAATGGCAGAAGATATTGCTCTTGAAGAGAAAATAAAAGTTTATCGCGGCGTATATGCTGCAATGACAGGTCCAAGTATTGAGACACGAGCTGAATATCGTATGTTGCGCGCAATTGGAGCAGATGTTGTTGGTATGAGTACTGTTCCTGAAGATATTGTAGCAAAGTATCTTGGTATGGAAGTTTTCGGGGCATCGATTATTACTGATGAATGCAATCCCGATGCATTAGTGCCACTTTCATTAGCGGAAATACTAGCTGCTGCAAAGGAAGTTGAGCCAAATCTAGTAAAAATCATCATAAAATTAATTGAGAAGTTATAGATGGATCTCACCCAAGCGCCTGTCTCGACAATCATCTTAATTTTCACAATTGCAATAAGTGTATATGCGCTATATTTCAAGCCTTCACTAATCGAAAAAGGAGTCTTGAAGCCTTATTTGATTGTTCGTGGCAAAAGTCTTGGATCCATTTTTTCTAATGGTTTTTTGCACGCAAATGCAATGCATTTGATATTCAATATGATGACGTTTTACTTTTTTGCATTTCCGTTGGAAAAGACCATTGGCAGCCTATCTTTTCTAATATTATATTTTGGATCGTTGATTATCGCAGATATTCCCTCAATTATTAAATATCGCAATGATCCGAGTTATGCATCATTAGGAGCGTCGGGAGCTATATCTGGTGTAGTTTTCTCGATGATACTTTTTTATCCATTCAGTGGATTATATATTTTCCCAATTCCTTTTCCTCTGCCCGCGTTTGTTTTTGGAATTCTCTATCTTGCTTGGAGCTATTATTCATCAAAGCACTATGAAGATATTATTAACCATAGCGCACATTTCTGGGGTGCATTGGCGGGAATTATTTTGACAATTATACTTGAACCTCAATCTATTTTTATTTTTATTAAAAGCTTTTAATATGGAAATACCAACATATCAGGGGATAGAATCAGCACATAAGCGAATAGCACCATTCATTCATCAAACTCCAATATTTTTTTCTGAAGGAATAAATCGCATCACGGGAGCAAGCATTTTTTTCAAATGTGAAAATTTACAGAAAGTCGGTGCATTCAAGTATCGCGGAGCAACAAATGCAGTCCAATTATTGACCGATG
>DIEP01000109.1:21946-27807 GCA_002418685.1 Ignavibacteria bacterium UBA5771 | reverse complement strand
GCAAAAGTTCGCGGCATAAAAGCTCACATTGTGATGCCCATCAATTCTTCTCAAGTAAAAATCAACGCAGTTGAGGAATATGGTGGCGAAATATATTTCTGCGAACCAAATTTAAAGGCAAGGGAATCAAAAGCTCAGGAAATTCTTGATAAAACGGGTGCAATTTTTATTCATCCTTATGACAATCCCAATATTATAGAGGGACAAGGCACAGCAGCAAAAGAAATGTACCAAACGCTTGGGACACTTAATGCAATTATTGCACCAATTGGTGGCGGCGGACTGATGAGCGGAACTGCAATTGCATCGAAATTCCTTTCTCCAATGACGGAAGTATATGGAGTGGAACCTGCTCAGGCTGATGATGCAAGACGTTCGCTTGAAAAAGGCGAAATTATTGAAATGATAAATCCCAATACTATTGCAGATGGATTGCGAACTTCCCTTTCCCCTTTAACATTTAGTATTATACAAAATAAAGTTGATAGAATTTTCGGAGTGCAAGAAGAGACAATTATTAAAAGTATGAAAATGATTTGGGAGCGTTTGAAATTAGTGGTCGAACCCTCGGGAGCGGTGGGACTTGCCGCAGTTCTTGAAAATCCTAGAATTTTCAATGGTAAAATTATTGGTATAATATTATCAGGAGGCAATATCGATGTGAATAATTTGCCATTTTGAGATATACCCTTTTTTCAGTGAATATTCATACGAATCTACCGCTTTGATATATGAGATTGCTTCGGGTTGTAATATTTTTTTTCATTTGTATTTTGTATTATATAATTTGTTAATTTAGTCAGTAAGAAAGCTGCAAAAGCAAAAAAAGTATGATTGATGAGAAAAATCATAGCGCAAAAAGTTTGGAAACGGGCATAGGACTGTCATTATGGATTAATGGCTTAAAGAAAACACTGCGAGCATATTTTTATTTGATCAAAAGAGCAATTTATACACAAGAAAAAGACACAAGAAAAAGCAAATTACATTATAGAAATAAATTTTGTAAGAAAAGATTATTTATTTTTAATCATGAGTTGAAATTCGTTGAATAATGGCTGCAAAGAGCCAGCGAGTGTGGTGCTTTGCAGCCGAAAAATGGGACGCAGTTCATTTTTGAACAAACAGCGGGTTCTCTCCTCCTTCGCAATGCTAAAACCATGCGAAGTGAAATAAATTAATAAATATAAAATTATATTTTAAAAAATTTTTAAAAAATATGTGTTTCAAATTAAAGAAAAATAACATGAGAAATTATAAATTTAAGTCGCCAATCTATTTGGCAGTAATATCTTCCCGCCAGATAACTTTACAAAATGAAAAAGGAGTCGTAAAATGAAAAAGTGCTTTTTCATAATATTATTTTTCTTCATTGGGTTTAATTTGTCTTATTCTCAATGGGAATTACTGCCAGGACCTGGTTCAATCAAAGTTCCTGGTAATCTTGATGTTTATGATAATGAAATCTATATAACTGTTCAAAATAATATTTATAAATCAANNAAGTGAAAAATTTATTTAAATAAAAAAATGGATATGCTGATCTTATAAATATAGAACCACGGGGGGTTCAAGATTGTCGGAATGGTGACCCACCTTGCTTTCCAATTTGTGAATAGCAAAGCTATGAATAACTAATTAATAACATTAACCGGTGGTTACTTGATTATGACTATCAAAGAACAGGTAACCACTGGTTTTAAAAAAATATAATAAAAAATATAATAAAAAGAAAAAAGAGATGATAAAATGAAAAAAACATTATTACTTTTTGCAGTGATTTTCTCTGTTTGTATTATTCCTTATTCAAGTGCATTGAGTCAGGAATGGGTAAATTGCACCGAAGGATTATATGGAGTATATACTGACCTTTATTTGGTTAACGGTGAATTGAGCCACCCTGATTTAAAACCGTATTCATGGTCAATAGATACGGCAAAATCATGGTTCCCTCGCAAATACTTTGATCCCGAAAAAAATATTAGCACGTATTACGATATACCTGCTATTTTTAAATATCGCAACATATTTATTGGTGGAAGCTATGTCTCTTCTGATAAACAAACGTGGTATAAATTTAAATGTAATGGGTTGCCATCTTCATCATCAGTATATAGTTTTTTTGTTACTGATTCTGTATTAATTGCAAGAGTATCATATCATGACACTGTTAATAAAATGAGAACATATATTTCAAGAGATGAACCGAAAAATATAACGGATGGATTTCTATTTGAACCAATTCCCGTAGAAAATGATATAAGTTGGAAAGCTGCTATTAATTCACATACTGATATAAACTCATACAGTGAAATAAATGGGAAAATATATGCTGTTACTCTCACCCAAGATTGGGGTTTTAGAAATTATTATTATTATTCAACAGATGAAGGAATGAGCTGGATTGCTGATACAATAGATGAAATATTTGGAGGAATAAAAGAAATAAAATACTTAAATAATCAATTTTATATAATATCACCAGTTGCAATATGGAGACAAGAGGAAAATGGAACTTATGTGCAATGCGAAGATGAACAATTTGATTTTTTTGAAGCCTACTTTTTGGTAGCGTATAAAGATAAAATCATAGCACAGGCATTAGAGAGTGGAAGTCATAAGCACATATTGGCAAGTTCAACAGATGGAGGAAAGACCTGGGAGAAATTTGGCAATTCTGATTTTACTATTAAACAGTTATATGCAATGGGAGATAAATTAATAGCTAATACATTGACTTTTGGAGTGATGGTTTCGACTGATGATGGTGCAACCTGGGTTGAAAGCAATGAAGGAATATTTTATTCACCGGATAGAATTTATAAAGGTCCATATATGAAAATAGCAATGAAAGGCAATGAAGCCCTCACTGCACCAAGGAACTTTCTGTTAGATAATGTTATAATGAAATCTTATGATGGAGGAATAACATGGGTAAAAAAGCAAATAAATCCTTCGATAGGATATCCCGATTATACTGATTGTCACTGCGAATATACAGTAGCACAAACAAAATGGGGAGTGTTTGCCATAAATCGGGGAGATGGCTCGACCTATAAAACAGAAGATTATGGGGAGACATGGCAATATTATTCAGAAGGATCGATTTTTCATGATGCAGACAATATATATGAAAGGAACGATACATTATTTTATCTTTATATAGGTTCAACTTCTTTTGGAGATAAAAAAATATATTACTCAACAGATAAGGGAGTTCATAACAAAGTATATGATTCAACATATAAAAAGAATTTACCTGATAGCAGCTCGCATTTAAAACTGATAGACGGTATCTACTACGCAATAAACAGTCATAATGTCTTATACAGATCAAGCAATGAAGGGAAATCGTGGGAAAAAGTGACAAAATTTACTGTCCCAAATAATGATACAACATATAAAATTTATAATGTAATTCCAAAGGGAAATAAAATTCTGTTTTTCATGTCATCAACAAATCAATCAGGAAAACCAACAGCAGGACTTCCAATATATATGACAGATAATTTTGGGAATAGTTGGAAAGATATAATGCTGCCAATAAATGAAATGTATCCAAAAAAATGGTTATTGTTAAATGGTAATTTGTATATTTTATATACAGTAGAAATGTATACTATGAAAATTAATGACAGTACGATTTATCCTGGGACAGGTTATATTTATAAATCGAGTGATGACGGAGTAACCTGGGAATATATAGGAAAGGACCTGGAAAGAAAGGAAATAACAGACATATATGCTGGTGGTGATTATTTGTATGCGAGCACATGGGAAGGCTTGTTCAGAGTATATTCAGAACCCGTATCTGTAAGAGAAAATACAGTGGAAGAGGTATTATTGCCGATAGAGTTATATCCATCGCCCGCAAGAGATATAATTCAAATAAAGAACAATTATTATAAGATAAAGGAAATCAAGGTATATGATTTGTTAGGAAGAGAAATAGCAATAAAGAAATACAATAATACTGAATTCGAAGTAACGGGTTTAGAGCCTGGAGTATATATAACACGGTTAATATTTGAAGACAATTGGTCAATAACAAAGAAATTTGTGAAGATGTAGAACACGTGAATTGAAGAAGAAATCGCATTTCCTCTCATTCCGAGGCATCAATTATGGATACACTATCATTGGTACCTCGGAATGGACATAATTAAATATGAATATTTTATTTTAAAACAAAAGTAGGAATACTTATAAAAGTATACCCGTTAAAAATAACGACGCAACAGTAAAATAAATTGTAATACCAGTGACATCAACCAATGTTGCAACAAATGGTGTTGAAGAAGCTGCGGGATCGAAACCTAAGCTTTTGAATATTAGAGGCAATAGAGAACCAACCAACGTTCCCCACAAAACTACACCCAATATCGAAATGCAAACTGCTGCACCAATTAAGAACCAATGAGGACCATACATTCCTGAAGTGACTTGCCAAATATATATACGTATAAACCCAAGCGACGCCAGCACTAATCCAAGTAATAACCCTGAAATGAACTCACGCCTTATCACAAACCACCAGTCTTTAATTGATATTTCTCCCAATGCTAAAGCGCGAATAATCAAAGTTGCAGCTTGAGAACCAGAATTACCACCTGACGACACTATCAGAGGAATAAATAAAGAAAGCACAACAGCTTTTTGTATCGCACTTTCATAATATCCCATTACAGATGCAGTGAGCATTTCTCCAACAAATAATATGCTAAGCCAACCAACCCGTTTCTTTAACATTCTAAATAGAGAAATAGAGGTATAAGGTTCTTCCAATGCCGAGACAGCACCAATCTTTTGAATATCTTCGGTTGTTTCTTCTTCGGCAACATCAATAATATCATCAACCGTAACAATACCAATCAAAATACCATTTGCTCCCGTCACAGGCAATGCAATTCTATCATATTTTTTAAAAACATCGACTGCTTCTTCTTGGTCGTCATCCACATTGAGAGATATATAATTTCCATCCATTATTTCAGAAACAGGCTTATCAGGTTCAGTAAGTAAAATCTCTCGCAATTGAATATCATCAATCAATCTGCCTTTATCATCAACAACGTATAAATTATTAAATGTTTCTGTTTCCCCTCCATTTTTGCGGATATAATCAAGCACCTCGCTAATTGTCCACTCAGGATGAACGGCAAGGTAATCGGGGGTCATCAAACGTCCCACACTATTTTCAGGGTAGCCGAGAAGTTTTTGGGCAACTGCTCGTTCTTGAGGGGTTAAATGTGAGATTAATTGTTTTGCAATTTCTGGAGGAAGCTCCTCGAATAAGGCAGTTCTATCATCGGGGGACATATCATTAAGAATGTAGGCAACATCTTCATTAGCCATTGCTTTCAGAAGGTCAATTTGCTCATCGACGTCCATATATTCAAATACATCAGTAGCTTTGTCTTTGGGGAGTATTCTGAAGATTATTGCCTGTTCATTGATCGGCAAATCACCTAATAAATCAGCAATATCGACGGGGGACCAGTCTTCAAGCACTAATTTTAAAGAAAGCAAATCTCTCTTTTCAATTAGATCCATTATTTCGGGTTGCATAAGTTGCCCAAACATATTCCCTCCTATTTTATAAGGTATAAATAAATATCCTCTTTTGTTTTATCTATAGGCACATTGTTAATTTTCCAATAATACGATATAATTCGAGTTCCGGGCTTTAATTCCTTCTTGAATTTTTCATATAATTTTTCATTAACATTATTATATTGAAAAATAAAAATGACGTTTGCATCGCTCAAATCAATAGTAAAAAAGTCCCTCAATAGCACTTCTGATTTTCTTGCACGCAAACGAGCAACCAACCAACGAACAGGATCGATTTCAATTCCAAT
>DIEP01000109.1:188-21867 GCA_002418685.1 Ignavibacteria bacterium UBA5771 | reverse complement strand
GCACCTTATTAACAGGAGTTGGTGTAAATCCTGCACCTCCAATCAATGTTGGCCAAAATTGCCAAAAAAATATTACAAATATAGCAATTACAATTATTGCTAAAATATAAAAAATAGACATTTAAAAATTAACTTTTTTCTTTCTTTTTCTTTTCAGCAAGTGCTGTTTTAATGAAATCAATAAATAATGGATGTCCTGTTATCGCACGAGATTTCAATTCGGGATGGAACTGCACTCCCAAAAACCAAGGATGACTTTTAAGTTCGGCAATTTCTATTAATTGATTATCAGGGGACTTTCCACTGAATATCATTCCTTTGCTTGCGAGCAATTCGCGAAAGTCATTATTAATCTCATAACGATGGCGATGGCGTTCGGATATAGAAGTTTGCTTATAAGCTCGAGCAGCTATGGTCCCTTCCTCAATTATTGCAGGATAGGCTCCTAACCGCATAGTGCCACCCTTTTGTTGGACGTTCTTTTGATTTTCCATCAGATCAATCACATTATTTTTAGTTTTCTCAAACTCTGATGAATTTGCATCTTTCAATCCGCAAACATTTCGGGCAAATTCTATAACTGCACATTGCAAGCCAAGGCAAATACCAAAAAATGGCATTAAATTTTCACGAGCGTATTTAATAGCAAGGATTTTCCCTTCAATACCGCGCTTACCAAAGCCGGGTCCTACAAGAATGCCATCAAGTGAACCAATCTTTTCTTTGACATTTTGATCGTCGATTTCTTCGGAATTAATTAGATTCACATTCACGCGTGTGTTATTTATCGAACCTGCATGCACAAATGCTTCAATAATGCTTTTGTATGAATCCCGATATTGAGTATATTTCCCTACAAGTCCAATTGTTAAGGTATTAGCAGGCTTTTTAATTCTATCCACAAATTTCTTAAAATCATCTATTTCGGGTTCTTTCGGTATCATACCCAGTTTTTCAAATATTATATTATGCAATCCCTGCTGCCTAAACATCAGAGGAACTTCATAAATAGTATACGGAGCATCGGGCACATCAACTACCGAAGGTTCTTCAACATTGCAAAATAAGGCAATCTTTTGCTTTATTTCTCTGCTTAATTTATTTTCAGACCGACATAGCAAAATGTCAGGCCTAATTCCAAATTCCATCAGCATTTTGACAGAATGTTGCGTTGGTTTGGTTTTTAATTCATCAGATGATTTAATATAAGGGACATAAGTCAAGTGAATATTTAGTGTCCGCTTTGATCCATTCTCCATACCCATTTGGCGCTGAGCTTCCATAAATGGCAAAGATTCAATATCGCCAACTGTCCCACCAATTTCAATGATGACGAAATCCTTTTCACCCTCAAAAGAACGCATTCTTTTCTTGATTTCGTCAGTAATGTGGGGAATCACCTGCACTGTTTTCCCAAGATATTCACCCTTGCGTTCCTTCCTGATAACCTCAAAATATACTTGCCCTGTTGTGTGATTATTTCGTTTGCTTAATGATTCACCTAAAAATCGTTCATAATGTCCTAAATCTAAATCTGTTTCCGCACCATCATCAGTCACAAAAACTTCACCATGCTGAAATGGGTTCATTGTCCCTGGATCCACATTTATATACGGATCCAGTTTCATAATTGTGACGTCATAACCCGAGGATTTCAAAAGGAACCCAATCGAAGCCGAAGAAATACCTTTGCCCAATGAAGAAAGCACTCCACCCGTAATAAAAATATATTTTGTTAATTTCTGCGTTTTATTATTTGATTTCATAATATCAAAATTTGAAAAATTGGATTTTTAAAAGTTGCAATTTAAAATAAAATTTTCCAATTACGTTTAAAAGTTGTTGATTTTTTGAAAATAATTTTTTATAATTATGAATATATCCTTAAATGGCAAAACTGCACTAATTGGCGGAGCCTCTCTTGGCATTGGCAGAGGAATAGCAAAAGTCTTTGCCGAAGCAGGGGCTAATCTATTGCTTCTATCTCGTTCAGAAGATAATTTGAAAAATGTGATTTCGCAATTGCCACGCGATAACGGTCAAATCTATGACTTCGTTGCATGCGATTACGCCAATCCATCTGAATTAAAGGAAAAAGTATCCGAAAAAATTTCAGCAATGAAGCCAATTCAAATACTTATCAATAATACAGGTGGACCCAACCCAGGACCTGCCTCATCAGCATCTATTGAGGAATATCAGAAAGCATTTAATATGCATTTGCTTTCTTATCAAGTTTTGCTTGAATTGGTTCTGCCCGATATGAAAGATAATAACTGGGGACGAATAATTAATATCACTTCAATTGGAGCAAAGCAACCTTTGGATAATTTAGGTGTTTCTAATACTGTTCGTGGTGCGGTTTCAAGCTGGGGCAAAATTCTCGCTCGAGAACTTACATCTTTTAATATAACCGTTAATAATATTTTGCCTGGTTATATTCTCACGGATAGACAATACACCTTGATTAATTCCGAGGCAAAACGCAAGGGCATTTCCTATGAAGAAGAACTCAGCAATCGCACAAAAGAAATACCCAGTGGACTTATGGGACTTCCCGAGGATATTGGTTACACTGCTGCATTTCTATCCACAGATTATGCACGATATATAACGGGCATCAATCTCCCTGTGGACGGTGGTTTTCTTAGGACTTTATAGCAACGCACAACATTTATACATTATCAGACCGAGCAAGTATTCTTGAGAAGCAATCACTGAGTTCATATAAAATAAAATAGTCGCAAAAGTCTAATGATAGTCATCCCAAACGGTGTGAGTAATCCAGATATCCTTTTAGATCAATGTCAACGGGATTTCTCTATTTGCTCGAAGCACAGCAACAATTTTTTTAAGACAATCCTCAGCAGTCAGATTTGAGCATATTCTTAGAAAATCAGATGTTCGTTTTATTTACTGTAATTTCCTTGACATATTATATAAAAATTGATATATTTTGCTTAATTTAAATTAAAATAAATTGAGAATTGGAAAAGTTAATAATCGAATCAGCCGAAAATATTAATCAAGCCAAAAATGTATTAATATTTAGCGGAGCAGGGATTTCAACAGGTAGTGGCATACCTACATTCCGAGGTGATGAAGGTATATGGACTAAGTATAATCCGGAATATTTTGAATATGAGTATTTCCTTGAGCATCCCGATGAATCATGGAAGCTTACAAAATATGTTTTTTATAATAGGATGCTCGATTCCGAACCAAGCACGGCTCATCATGCTATTTCTCAACTACAACAAATGGGTAAGATACAAACAATTATTACGCAGAATATTGACAATTTGCATCAAAGAGCAGGTAGCAAAAATGTAATTGATTTTCACGGAAATATCGAGCGTTTGGTATGCATTGGATGTGAAAAAAAGTATAGCGCCGTAGATTATTACCAATATGAATCTGCTCCACATTGTCCAGAATGCGGCAATTTTTTAAAACCCGATTTTATATTTTTTGGTGAGCAAATTCCCGACAAAATCTATTTGCAATCGATTCGAGAAGCGCAGTTTTCTGACTTGCTCATTATTATAGGAACGAGTGGCGAAGTGATGCCTGCCAATCTAATTCCCTATACGGCAAAGAAAAGTGGTTCATTCATAATTGAAATTAACACTCATCCGTCAAATTATACAGATAATATTACAGATATTTTTTTGGAAGGTAAAGCTGACGATATTTTAAAAGAATTGAAAGATATAGTCGTTAATAAGCCTTCAAAAAAATAAGATATTGATGGAACTATATACTATATTTTTTTTAGTAATTTAGAATTAATTAAATTTGGCAATATTCGTTATTACTGTTTTTAATTTTGGCTATCAATTAAATTAAATATAATAAAGAGGCAAATATGAACACCAATGATTTTGAAGACATGAAATACGTTATGAAAGAAGAAGACGATATCTTTGAGGATGATTTCGACGAAGATTTTGATGATGAAGACGATGAAGATTTTGATGATGAAGATTTCGATGATGTAGAGTATGATGAAGGCGAGCCTGTGGATGAAGAAGATTTTGAAGATATAGATTATGATGACGAAGATTTTGAAGATATAGATGAAGATTTTTAGCACCTCTGCAATTTGCTTTATCATAATTTTTTTTTATTCATTCGCAGATGTTAAAGCATCTGAACCTGTGATTTTAAAAAATGCTGATAGTCTTTTGGGGATTGCCGAAGATAATCTCCAATTCCGTACTTTTATTGGAAATGTTGTATTTGAGCAAGGCGATGTTGTTCTATTTTGCGATACGGCTCGCCAATATCGCTNNATACGGCTCGCCAATATCAAAACATTGATAAGATTGAGCTAATGAGCCATATTCGGATTGTCCAAAACCAAACAGTAATCACTTCTGATAGAATCGATTATTATGGCGACAAAAAAACGGCAATTGCTAATAATAATCTTACAATCGTTGATAATGCAGATAATCTCAAAGCATCCCGTGGCGAATATAATACTGAAACAAAGACGGGACTTTTTTTCGGGAATGTCTCTTTGGAAAATGATTCAATGCTAATATTTTCGCAGGAGCTTATTCATAATACAAATTCTAAAGTATCAATTGCATATAAAGACGTGCGGGTGTTCAGCAAGCAAACACAGTACTCGATTACATGCGATACTTTGATATATCGGCAGAATGACCACTTCCTCAATGCTAACGGCAAACCAATATTTTATTTTATTGACACTGTCAGAAAACGGTGGGATGTGCTTGCAGACCAATATTTCTATTCTTTTGATACTCTCTCGGTTAGTTCTCTGCATTTGATTGGCAGCCAAACATTAAATTCAGAAGAGTTCTATAAGTTTTCAGATAGTGTTGAAATCACAAAAGGAACGGTGTCCGCTCGCTGCGAAGATGCAAGCTACTTCAAGACTCAAGCCAATCTGGTATTAATTGGCAATCCTGTTGTATGGTATGATAGCTTGCAACTATTCGCAGACACTATCGAAATCTTTTTTCCAAACAATAAAATCGATAAAATCAAACTTTATCATAATTCTTTGACTCTTACAAAAAGCGACACATTAAATCCCGAGAAGATTGACCAAATTTCTGGCGAATACATTGATATTTTGTTTGAAAATGATAGTTTGAAATCTTTAGTCAGCAAGATTCAAGCAAACAGTTTATATTTCATAAGAGATCAACAGGGAGAAAGTGGGGTTCAAAGCAGTGGAGCAGACACTATAAATATTTTTCTGGCGGAAAATACTGTGTCTGATATTACTTGGAAAGCAGCAGCATATATTGAATTCTATCCTGAAAATATTCTTCAGGCAGATTTAACAAGATATTATTTACCTAAATTTCGGATTCGCTACGATAAACCAATGAAAAAAAATTATCCTTCAATTCCTTCGTATTACAACTCTAAATCGCAATAAGTAATAATTATTATAATCATTTTATAAAATAATTTAAAATAATTTTGTAATTTTATATTTTTCAAGATAATAAAGTTGTAAATATTGTGATATTATATAAATACAAAATATTTTTCATTTTTTTAATATTCACTGCAATTCAGTTTTGCAGTCCAAATTTGAAAGCTCAGGATACAACGAGCAATGCAAAATTGTCTTCTTATGAAGGTATTCATTTCCTCGTTGGTTTCCTACAAAATGAATTTTATATTACTAATGAACAAGTCGGGGTTGACTTAAAATTATTTATTGTTACAAAAGGAAAAACTAAACTTGATATACATTTCCCTGATGGCTCAACATATTCAGGTACAATTCTGCAAGATACTGTCATCCCCGTAAGTATTTCAAACACATTCTATGATACAATTTCTGAAAGAGTAGTAAAAAATGCAATCGAGATAACAACTGATAATCCCGTCGTAGTCTATGCTTTTAACAGTCAATACCATACGAGCGATAGCTACTCTGCCATTCCTATTTCGAATTGGGGAAAAGAATATGTCGTAATGTCCGTTCCTAATGATCAATATACTCTTAATACACCTCCACCATTTCGGGAAGATTCAATAATTAATTTTACTCCACGTAGTTCGGAGTTTTTAGCTATTGCTGCTTACGATAGCACAATAATAACATTCAAGCCTAAGGTATTGACGGAAGGTGGGAAGCAAGTGTATAATTATTATTCAGTGAAATTGAATAAAGGCGAGACTTACCTTGTAAAATCATACCCCACACCGATGGGAACGGGCGATTTGACAGGAACTCTTATCACGGGTAATAAACCATTTGGCGTTTTGTCGGGGCATGTTCGCACTGCTATCTTGCAAGGACTTCCCCAAGGTAAAGATAGCAAGGATCATCTTGCCGAAATGCTAACACCCGTTCCATCGTGGGGAACAACTTATATATCGGTTCCGTTTGGAGCATCTCCTTTTGGCGATTATTTCCGTGTTACTTGCATTGAACCGCAAACACACTTGCAAGTTTATAAATCTGCTTTCCCCGATTCTTACACGTTTATCGACTCATTGTCAACCTTATCTTTTCAAAGCATTACTACTCCTGTGATTTGGCAGGCAGATAAACCAATTCAAATCGCTCAATTTATGCAAAGAACGGGGAGCAATCTAGAATCTCATAATTATGACCCATCAATGGTTATGCTCCCACCGAGAGAGCAATTTGTGCAAACCGTGCTCTTCACTTCTCCTGGAGGTTCAGCAGTCAATCCAATGCAATATACAAATCACTATATTGCTCTGATTGCTGAGCAATCTGCTATTGCAACGTTATTTATAGATAATAAAAAAGTTGATACAATCTCAAATATTTCCAAGCAACAAATTCTTGGGACAAATTTATATTGGTGTGTTATTAACGATACTCTACTCGAAGGACGCACTCATAAAGTAACTTCCGTAACAGGGAAATTTTCAGGTATTATATATGGAACTGGAGAATTTGATTCTTATGCTATGGCATTAGGTTCGTCGCTTGTAAATGCTGATTTGGTCGATGAAATCCCACCCATCCTTGATGTGGAAATTGATTGCTTTACTCTTAAAGGAAAAGCTTATGATTTTGGAGGTGCAAATTCGAGCGGGATCGATTTTCTAAAAGTTTTGGAACCTGAAACAAATAATTTCCAATGGGTAATTGACCCAATTTCTCCAAATGATACAATTATTACTTTATCTGCAGAGGTAACGAACATTTATTCTCCAGGGAAATTAGTTATTGAATATTGGGATAAAATCGGAAATAAAGGCACTTACACATATATTTTCAATCCAATTAAATTGGATATTCCTCCACTAATTGATTTCAATATAGTTAGTTGGACTGATTCAGTTTGTATCAATTTCACAATCAAAAATCAGGGCGAAGATTCAATTGATTTGCAATCTGTGATTTTGCCTAATGATTCGCGTATTGCAATTTACTTTGATTCATCTTTCCCAAAAACATTAAATAAGAACGATATTATACAAGGGAAAATTTGTTTTGCACCGCAAAGCACATCATATAATTTAAATGATTCTTTTCAATTGCAATTCAGCTGCGGAGTTAAGAAATCTATACCCATTAAGGCAATATTAGTCGCTCCGAATCTTACTGTTTCAGGTTGGGATTTTGGGAATGTATATTTGCAAGATACCGCTGATGGATTTATTTCTATTAAAAATACAGGGAATATTGCCCTTATTCTCGACTCATTGTATTATTTTTCGAACAATCCTCAAATTGCAATAGAAACTAACAATATTTTCGTATATAATCTGCTTCCGGATAGCACTCTCACTCTCCCTGTCAAATTTATGCCGATTATTAGAGGACCGGTGATCGTGCAATTGCAATTTGCAAACCATTTAAAATTATATAATCAGCTTGAAATAAAAGGCGTCGGTGTTGCGCCCGATTTCTCATCGCAGATTATTGATTTTAGTAGAAGAAGAATTGGCATTAATTATGATAGTATAATTCAAATTAAAAATGCGGGGAATATTGCCTCTGTGATTAAATTTAAGGATTTCACAATAAAAAATATTGACGACTTCAATACAAATTCAATTGAAAATATTAACTCCTCGGTTGATCCTTTAGATGAATATCCATTGAATTTGCAATTTAATCCAATTGACACAAGTGATTATCAACTGAGCGCAAATTTGGAATGCGATTGGTGGCGACACCCATTAATTCAGATTGATATTAAAGGGAAAGGGACGATCCCTGTAATCCTAACGCAAAATGTGGATTTCGATACAATTGCTTATGCAACACAGAAAATCTTAACCCCACAGATTATTTCTAATTTAGGTAATGAAGATTTGACTATTGATTCGATTTTTGTTTTGCAAGGCGATGTTCAATCATACATAATAGATTTTTCAGCACTGAAAAATTTCAAAATCCCAATAGAAGGCAGCTTTTCTCTCCCGATAACTTTTTATCCGCAAAAGCTTGGAGAAAATATCCTCATCCTTGGTGTTGTGAATGACGCAATGCCCGCATACAAGCGAAAAGTCGATACGGTGATTATTCGTGGCTATGCAGTTGCACCAACAAATTTGAATGTCGATTTGAGAATTATTTCTGATATGGATTTTACATCCTGCCTGTATGATACGCTAAAAGTTTTGTTTATTAATAATGAACCTTTTGAAATTTCACTTACTAAAATTGAATACACTCAAAATCCCGCTGATTGGCAGCTTGAATTTTTAGATGATTACTCAGCACTTTTACCGATAGTAATACCAGCAAGGGGACAGTATGAATTGTTAGTCAGGGTACTTTTTAAGGCTAATCAGATGGGCGAGGTTTCATTTACAGGCTTATTTAATGATTCGAGCAGTCGCACTTCTCAATTACTTATGGAACCAAAGACGAATATTCTCGATATAAAACAATTGGATAATATTGAAGTATCACCTGATGAAGTTGTTCCAATTACTTTCTCGGGAAATATTCTGAGTTCGACAGAAATCCCAACAATATTAAATTTTCAACTCGATTATAATAAATATGTCATTTATTTGCTTGATAGTACTGCTAACCCAAAAATAACAGATGCAAATAATAATTTATTTATTTATAATTTGCACTTATCAAAAAGTGCAAAAGGGATAAATCTTGATTGGATAGATCAACCACGACTTTTTGCAAAAGATGAAAAATGGGAGATCACACTTAATTTTTTAAGTGTTGTTAGCGAAGCAAGGCACACTGACTTAGTATTCTCTATATCAGATCCAAATTGCTATAGCAAGAATGAATCAATAATGGAGGCAAATATTAATGAAGTTTGCTTAAATAATTTTATAATAATTACACAGGATACTACAAGATCAGAATTCTCAATTGCACCAAATCCTGTTAATAATTTGTTAAAAATTGACTTTTATTTAGTGAAAAATAGTTATATTCGTATTTTCATAAATGACGAATTGGGAAAAGAATATATTCTAGAGAAAAATATGTATTTACAAAAAGGTAAAAAGTCCGTAATTTATGTAGTAGATAATTTGACAAATGGAAAATACTTTTTAAACGTTCAAATTGACAATAAAATTGAATCAATATTAATAATATTAAATAGGTGATTAAAATGCGAATTAATGTACTAAAATTCTCGTTGTTTGTATTGTTCTGTGCTACGATACAACTAACTGCGCAACAAGAAGAGAATCCATTAATGCCACATCAAGAGAGAAGGCCAATATTCTTAGGACCTGTATTTGGGTATAATAGGTCTATGCATTCCGTCAGTCTCAAGACATATCCGGATGCCAATAATGTAAATAATGATCCATGCCCAACTTTTGAGAATGGCAATGACAATGGTTTCTTCGTAGGTCTGACATACGAGCATCTATTGGGTGATTATAAAAATTCTAATTCTTCAATAATAGCTCGTGTAATGTATCAAACAATGCCCGCTTATTTAGAAATTGGCGGTAAGCGTTACCCTCAAGTGGTAGATGTTGTTGATCCCGGTACTGGTCTTTCTACGGAACAAACAATTTATTCAACAATTCTGAACACTAATCAGGTTAAATATGACTTGGTTACTTTGGATGTTGTCTATAAAATTAATCCGTTTGAAGGTATAACATTGGGTTTTACTATCGGTCCAACATTTGATTTCGCTTTGACCAAAACACTTGATCAACGAGTTCTGCTCGTCGAACCGAGAAATGCACAATTTAAAGTACCCGATACCATTCCTGTTGGAATGAGGTATATTAACAATAATAGGACACTGGTCATAAAAGAAGGGGATATTCCAAACTCAAGTTCTATTAGATTTGGAATTAAAGTAGGCGCCCAATACGAGATTTTGATGGGGTCATTCTATTTTGTACCAGGTATAGCTTATAACTTTGGCGTAACAAATTTGAGTTCAGATCAAAGTTGGAGAGTAAGTGCCCTCCAGATTGGACTGGATATACGATACGCTTGGAGAAGATAATTGTATTTCATTATGATTTTAATAAAAAAACACGATTTGAATCGTGTTTTTTTTTGGAAAATCCATTGTTTTTAGAAGTCCCTTGCAATGACTATCTCCCATTATTATTCTGAAATGAAAGAAGACATCCACACTTCGTGAATTATTTAAGCAAGCTCTTGGAGATTACAAGCCGCTGTATTTCGCTTGTGCCTTCGTAAATCTCGGTAATCTTTGCATCTCGATAATATCTCTCCATGTTGAAATCTTCAGTATATCCATAACCACCATGAATCTGGATACCCTTATTTGCACAAAACATCGCAGTTTCCGACGCCTTCAACTTTGCCATCGCTGCTTCTCGACTGTAATTCAATCCAAGGTCTTTCATTTTTGAAGCACGCCATCCTAACAAAAATGCTGCTTCATATTCAGTAAACATATCGGCGATCATCCATTGTATTGCTTGAAAATCTGAAATTGGTTGATCGAATTGGAAGCGTTCTTTGGAATATTTAATTGAATCTTCAATTGCAGCACGTGCAATTCCAAGGGCTTGAGCAGTAATTCCCAACCTGCCTCCATCAAGACTTACCATTGAAATTTTAAATCCATCTCCCTCTTTCCCGAGCAGGTTAGATTCGGGGACCTCCACGTTATCAAGTATAATTTCCGCAGTTGAGGATGAACGAATTCCTAGCTTCTTCTCAAGTTTGCCAATTTTATAACCGGGCATATCTCTTTCCACAATGAATGCAGAAAGACCTCGATGTTTTTCGCCACTGGTTCGTGCAATTAAAATAAACACACTTGCTTCATTGCCATTTGTTGCGAATAATTTTGAACCATTAATTATCCACTTGTTTCCTTCTTTTCTTGCAACTGTCTTTGTGTTTCCTGAATCAGAGCCTGCAGATGCTTCAGTAAGCGAAAAAGCACCTATTTTTTTGCCCGATAGCAAATCAGGCAGATACTTCTGCTTTTGTTCTTCAGTGCCAAAGCGATAGATAGGATCGCAAACAAGCGAAGTATGTGCTGAGATTATTACACCTGTGGAGGCGCACCAGCGAGATACTTGTTCGACAGCAAGAAAATAAGACACATAATCCATTCCTGCTCCACCATATTCAGTGGGATATGCGATGCCCATCAATCCAAGTTGACCTGCTTCGTCAATAATTTCTTTCGGAAAGCGATGGTTCCGTTCATTTTCACTTGCAACAGGACCAATTTTTTCTTCGGCAAATTTTCCAACCATTTCTTTAAGCATTTTCTGCTCATCAGTCAACAAATAATCCATTCTTTCCTCCTTTCAATTTTAAGAAATTTTCTCTTTAATTTTAAAAATAGTACAAAATTAAGTAAATTTTTCTTAAATTGAATTATTAAAAATTAATATTTTATTAATTCGTATTTATTAATTTAGTAAAGATTAAAATGCTACAAAATAGAAATCTATCAGAAGAACAAGTTCTCTTGCGGGAAACAGTTCGCAAATTTGCCGAAGAAGTTATCAAGCCAAAAGCTCAAGAACTCGATGAAAAGGAAGAGTTTTCTTACAGTATAACTCAACAAATGGCAGAAATTGGATTGCTTGGCGCAATTATTCCCGAAGAATATGGTGGGAGTGGACTCGATTATCTCTCTTATATTATTATTGTAGAAGAGCTATCAAGAATCGATAGTTCGCAAGCAGCTACTATTGCTGCGCACAATTCATTAGGAACCGGTCCTTTGTATTATTTTGGCAATGATGAGCAAAAGCACAAATATCTACCTCAAATAACTTCCGGTAAACTTTGGGGGTTCGGGCTGACTGAACCCGAAGCAGGCTCAGACGCAGGAAATACTATGACTACAGCAATCCAAGATGGAGATGATTGGATTATTAATGGTTCTAAAATATTTATTACTAATGCCTCGACTGACATCACGCTCGGTTCCACAATTATGACTGTAACAGGCACACGTCCCGACGGAAAAAAGGAATACACTTGTTTTCTAGTCGAAAATGGAACACCCGGCTATTCAGCAATACCAATGCATAATAAATTGATGTGGAGATCATCGAACACAACGGAGATAACACTCTCTGATGTTCGCGTTCCAAATTCTGCCATTCTTGGCAAGCGGGGTGATGGATTCAAACAAATGCTTTACACACTTGACAGGGGAAGACTTTCTATCGCCGCGATGGGGCTTGGACTTGCTCAGGGTGCTTTTGAATCTGCATTGAATTATGCTAAGCAAAGGAAGGCATTTGGGCAGGCGATTTCCAATTTTCAAGCAAATGCATTTAAGCTTGCTGATATTGATACAGGGCTTGAACTGGCACGGAATTATCTTTATGAAGTATGCCGTATGGCAAATAATAACGAACCAATCACAAAAGAAGGAGCAATTGCAAAACTATATTGCAGTGAATTAGCTCATATCTCTTCAGACCATTGCGTGCAAATTCACGGTGGATACGGATTAATGAAGGAATATGAAGTTGAGCGCTATTATCGCGATGCGAAATTGCTCGAAATCGGCGAAGGGACAAGCGAAATTCAGCGGATTGTCATAGCAAGACAAATAGGATGTTTTGATAATTAATTTTTTATTTTTAAAATATAGGGTTTAACTTATGGTAGGAATTGTAGGTTATGGTTCTTATCTCCCTCGCTATAGAATAAAGACGAGCACTATTGCCGAGCAATGGGGAGATAATGCAGATTCAATCGAAAATGGTTTGATGCTTACTGAAAAGACAGTCCCAGGCAGAGACGAGGATACTGTCACAATTTCAGTAGCAGCGGCAAAAAATGCTCTTGCAAGGGCGGGAATCGACCCGAAATTGATAGGAGCAGTCTATATTGGCTCAGAGTCTCATCCGTATGCTGTTAAACCATCGGGGACGATACTGATCGATGCACTTGGGATCGGACCTGAGGTTCATGTTGCAGATTTTGAATTTGCTTGCAAGGCAGGTTCGGAAGCAATGTTTGTTGCATATAGCCATGTAAAATCGGGAAATATGGATTACGCGATGGGAATAGGAGCAGACACTTCACAGGGAGCACCAGGGGATGCTTTGGAATATTCGGCAGCTGCGGGCGGTTCAGCGTTCATCTTTGGTAAGGAAAATGTGATTGCAGATGTGATTGCAACATATTCATACACAAGTGATACAGCTGATTTCTGGCGTCGCGATTTGCAAATGTATCCTCGTCATGGAGGACGTTTCACAGGCGAGCCCGCTTATTTCAAGCATGTTCTGAATGCTGCACAAGTTACTATGGAAAAAGCTAATATGAAAGCTCAAGATTTTAAATATGCAATTTTCCACATGCCGAATGGCAGATTTCCTTTGAAAGCAGGGAAAACTCTTGGTTTCACAGATGCACAAATGAAGGACGGATGGATTGTCAATCTTATGGGGAATACATATTCAGGGTCGTCAATTACGGGATTTTCTTCTGTTCTGGATATTCTGAAGCCTGGCGAACGCGTTTTACTCGTTTCATTTGGTTCGGGTGCAGGTAGCGATGGTTTTGTTTTTGAAGCAACAGATCAAATAACGAAAGTTCAAGATAAAGCGCCTAAATTGCGCGATATGCTCGAAAACAATCGCATCTATTTGAGTTATGGTCAGTATGTAGCTTATCGTAAGAAAATTTTATTTAATGATTAATAAGGAGGAAAAATGCGTGAAGTTGCAATAATAGGAGTTGGTCAGACAAAGTTCGGTGAGCTTTGGGACCAAAATTTGCGTGATATTTTTGCCGAAGCTGCTTTGAAAGCAATGGAAGATGCAAAAATCGATAAAATTGATTCCATCTATGTTGGAGCAATGTCGGGCGGATTATATAATCATCAAGAACATCTTGCTTCGCTGATGGCTGATTATATCGGGCAATCCGGTGCGGCAGGAGCAAGAGTCGAAGCTGCTTGCTCATCGGGTGGTCAAGCTGCTCGGATAGGTTATATGGAAGTCGCATCGGGTTTGAGCGATTTTGTGCTTGTCGGTGGAGTTGAAAAAATGTGGGATACAGATGACAGCACTTTCGTGCTTGCTACAGCTGCCGACCAAGAATATGAAGCATATAACGGAGTCACTTTTCCTGGTTTGTATGCAATGATGGCACAAGTCTATATGCAGAGATATGGGTTAACTCGCGAAGAATTAGCAGCAGTCCCAATTAAAAATCACAAACACGGGAAAAATAATCCTTATGCTCAATATCCTTTTGAAATAGATTTGAAAGCTGTTTTGAATTCTGCCCCCGTTGCAGATCCGTTGAGATTATTGGATTGCTCACCAATAACGGATGGAGCAGCGGCAATTATATTGGCTCCATTGGAAATAGCTCGAAAATTCACTGATAAACCTGTGAAAATTAGAGGGATAGGTGCTGCAACAGGTCCAATCGCCTTGCATGATCATAAAGATTTAGCAAAAATTGACTCAGTTCGTATTTCGGCAGAAAAAGCATATAAATTTGCGAATGTTTCTCCTTCAGATATTGATTTTGCTGAAGTTCATGATTGCTTCTCGATTGCCGAAATTATTGTTGCCGAAGAGCTTGGGTTCTTTGATTATGGCACAGCGGGCAAGGCAATTGCTGAAGGGCAGGCAACTTATGGTGGCAAACTTGTTATCAATCCAAGCGGAGGACTTAAATCAAAAGGGCATCCCGTCGGAGCTACAGGTGTGGCTCAACTTATCGAAGCAACCTTGCAATTGCAGGGGCGTGCAGGCAAACGTCAGATAGAAAATGCGCGTTTAGGGCTTACCCAGAATATGGGAGGTTCGGGTGGTAGTAGTGTTGTTCATATTTTGGAGGCAATATAATGGCTAATTCACAAAGATATACTCGCGAAATTCCTCATAGATTTCGTTTTGAAGGGCAGAAATTCCGAGATGGTTACGTTACTCTTGCTAATCGATATATTTCTCCTGAATCGGGGAGCAAAGAATTTGAAAGTATCAATATATCAAAGAAAGGTAAAATACTCAGCTATACTATAATTCGCACACCTGCGAATGATTATAAATTGCTCTCGCCTTATGCAGTTGCAATAATTGAGACATCTGACGGGGCAAGGTTAACAGCAATGGTGACTGATTCAAAATTTGAGGATATTAAAATCGGAGCTGATGTGGAACTTGTTTTCCGAAAAATCAAAGAGGAAGGTCATTCAGGTATTATTAATTATGGATATAAGGCAGTTATTATATTATAATTGCAAATGATTATTTACTCTGTGGGGAATGCAAATCAGCGTTCCCTACAAGATTTCCGCAAATTGCCACAAGTATAATACGAATTCTTAATTGCTAAAAACTGAGTAAAGTGAGCAAGCGTATAATTGAATAATTACTATACTAAAAGTTGGAGCATTTTATGAAGTGTTCCAACTTTTTTATTTTCTAATAATTCCTAATCTTTCTAAAGTAATATTTTCTTCTAAACAGTATTTAGAGCAAAATTCTTTATACGCTTGATAAGCACCATCAAAATATTCGTGGTCAGTGCAATCATCAACAACGATTATACCACCTTCTTGGAGCAGAGGATAGAATTTTTCAAGGGCAGATAAAACCGGTAAATACAAATCCAAATCCACCAATGCAAAACTTATTTTCTTGACGCCAACATCTTTAAGATCAAGTAGGTTAATATCTCCAACATAAGTTTGGACGTCAGTTATTCCATTCATTTTAAGTGTGCGATCTACCCAACTTTTTCTATTGATACTGAACATTATTTTTAGAACTTCTTGGCTTTTTTGTCGCTTTTGTGATTCAAAATTGATGTCTGCCTTTGTAAAACCTGCGAATGTATCGATGCAAACATATTCCTTATGAATATCATAGAAATTCATATACTTTTTCAAGAAAACAGTGGTCATCCCTTCTGCACATCCAATTTCAATTATTGAACCATCGATGTCCTTTGTTTCGCAAATGCAATTTCCAAGATAGGCTAATTGAGGTGGCTCGAAAAGAAAGCTATATTTATAAAAAAAGTGCTTCCTGCCCGGCAAATAATTCAATATATCTTTTACAAGTTTAATGAATTTCAATCGGACAGATAAGAACCAATATTTGAACTTTAGTCCAATTTTGTGGTTATCAATAGTTTTTTCTGATGATGCAGTATAATTTTCTATTGCCACATTAGCTTGCTGATTTATTTCTGATTGTTCGAACATTTTTACATTTCGTAGTTTATAATTTAAAGAAATTGTTTTTTCCTTTTATCCTTATCTAAAAAATTTAAAATTACAAATTTGTTGCCAAATAAACATAATTTAGACCAAATTTTGTTTAGAAACCTTCATATTTCAAAATATTTCAAATTTATCCGCTGAATAGGTTGCCATATCACTCTATAAAGCGTATGCAACCCTGATTTATATATTATTAAGCAGATATTTTTCTCACTTTTTCTTTTTTTGCACTTTCTACATACTATAAGACAAAAAAAAGTCAATTTTGTTACACATTTTAAGAAATTTATTAAAAATATTTTCAAGATTATCTTTATCAATATATCAAATCATTATTCTCTCATTCTATGAAAAGTAAGGCCAGGATTGAACTAATTCCTCAATTCTTCTTTCCGTATGTTTTCTTTTGCATACAAGACAAAATGGTCATAATATCAGCTTCGATTATAATTCCTTTTACTTTGCAAATACTTTTGGCTAATTTTCAGCAATTGCCTTGTTTTTCATAATTTTGTAATTAAGTATGGGTAATCAAGAATCACAAGATAGGAAAATCAGGGTAATTTCATCGAATCGGCGAGCTGAACACGATTATGAAATAATTCAGAAGTTGGAGTCGGGCATTATATTGCAAGGAACTGAGGTCAAATCTTTACGAGAAGGTAAATGCAGTCTTCAAGATTCGTATTGCGGGTTTCCCAAACGCGATTCCAATGAATTATTAGTTTATAATATGCATATTCCTGAATATTCCCATGGTAATATCGCAAATCATAAACCAAAACGCCCAAGAAAGTTGCTCCTGCACGAACGAGAGGCAAGAAAACTTCATACTGCTATTAACGAAAAAGGTTTGACAATTATTCCATTGAGCATATATTTTTCGGGACCCTTTGCAAAATTGGAGATCGCTCTTGTCAGACCAAAACGAAAATATGACAAAAGAGAAGCAACAAAAGAAAAAGAAATAACAAGAGATATCAAAAGAAAATATGGGAAAGTGCTATGAAATTTCCTCCAATTAATGAACAAATGGATATGATTCGCTTCGGCGCTATGGAGATTATCCCCGAGGATGAATTAGTAAAAAAATTAGAAAAATCATTAAAAAATAATAAACCCTTAATTATAAAATTAGGTGCGGACCCAAGCAGACCTGATTTGCATATTGGTCATGCAGTTGTGCTCAATAAAATGCGTCAATTCCAAGATTTAGGGCATATCGCAACGCTGATCATCGGAGATTTCACGGGAATGATTGGCGACCCAACAGGAAGAAACAAGACACGCCCACAACTAACCTTGGAAGAAGCACAAGCAAATGGCATCAGCTATCTTGAGCAAGCCAATTTGATATTGAGTAAGGAACGCTTGCAAGTCCGTCATAATTCTGAATGGCTTGCGAAAATGTCATTTAGGGAAGTGATTGATCTTGCTTCCAAATATACGATTGCTCAATTGCTCGAGCGCGATGATTTCTCGAAAAGATATAAAGAAGGCATTCCAATCAGCGTCCATGAATTGCTTTATCCTCTTGCTCAGGCGATGGATTCCGTCGCAATCCAATCTGACGTTGAACTGGGTGGCACTGACCAGAAATTCAACCTGCTTGTAGGTCGTGAAATCCAAAGATCTTATGGATTGGAGCCACAATGTATTCTAACTGTGCCGATTCTTGAGGGTATTGATGGCGTAGAAAAAATGAGCAAATCATATAATAATTACATCGCTCTAACCGATTCGCCTGACGAAATGTTTGGAAAAATTATGTCAATTCCCGACGTTTTAATAACTCGATATTTATTATATGCAGCTTTTGCTCCTATGGCTGAAGTTGAAAAAATTAAGAATAGTATCGAGAAAGAGGGAGTAAATCCGCGAGATGCAAAAATCGACCTTGCTATGAGAATTGTTGAAAAATATCATTCGAAAGAAGCGTCTCAGCAAGCACTTGATCATTTTGAAAAAATATTTAAGCATAAAGAATTGCCTGATGAAATTCCCGAATATGTTATGGAAAATGATTCAAAAGATTTAAATATTCAAGATATTTTAGTAATTTCGCAATTATGTCCATCGAAAAAAGAAGCTAAACGCCTTATCGAGCAGGGCGGAGTTTATATCAATAACGAAAAACAAACAGATCCCTTTGCAAAGATTGACCTAAGCGAACCCAAAATATTTAAAGTTGGAAAAAGAAAATTCTTAAAAATTAAAATAAAATGAAATATTTTTCAGCATTGCTTACGTTTGCTACATTATTTATTATTTTTTTCTCAATTAGTTTTTCTAAATTGCAAATAAGCGAAATTATGTTCGATCCAATTAGTGGATGTCCCGAATGGATCGAACTTTATAATAATTCAGAACCTGACATTTCGGACCTTACTTTCTCCATTTCTGATCCTGTCCGATCGTATAATTTCACAATTAATCATTCTTCTGCAAGACAATATATTGTGCTTGCGAAAGATACTTCGCTAATAAAGAGCGTTCATAATATCCCTACCGATGCTTTACTCATTTCAACTTCTATACCCGCAATGAATAATGATGGGGATTCCTTATATTTAAAAAATGCAGATAGCACAATACTTGACACATTATTTTACGATGGGAAATGGTCATCCAAAGGGGTTTCGCTTGAAAGAGCAAACTTTTCTTCCCCTGCAAATTCTTTGGCAAATTTAAAGCCCTCTATTGCAAGCGATTCCGTTACCTGCGGAAAAGTTAATAGCGTATTAGAGACATCGGTCAAACCCGATTCTATTTCAAGTCTCTTAAAAATATATCCGAATCCATTTTCGCCTAATGGGGCAGAGGGTAAAAATCAATGTCTCATCAAATATATTTTGTCACACAAGCAATTCAAGGCAACATGCATAATTTACAATTTGAATGGCGTTCAAGTTCGCAATTTATCTAACGATGAAATATTTGATAGTGAATTACAGTTCATTTGGGATGGCACAAACAATAATGGCTGGAAATTACCCGTCGGCGTTTATCCCATCATTTTAGAAATAAAAAATATGAAGGACGGCACTACTCATACCGAGAAATCTCTAATTGTTATCGGGAGATAGAAGGATATTTTATAGTTAAAATACCCAATTAAACAAAAAGCCGACAAACATTATTCCAAAAGCAACAATGCCTATAAACGTAAATATCAATGGGAGTTTTAATACTTTTCTAAGGATAATCATTTCCGGCAAAGATAAACCAATCACTGACATCATAAATGCTAATGACGTGCCAAGTGCAGCCCCTTTTTCTATAAAAACTGACACAATAGGGACAATTCCCGCTGCATTAGAATAAAGTGGAATTCCAATTAAAATTGAAAGAGGAACTGAATACCATGCCGTTTTCCCCATTAGTGCAGCCATATAATCTTCCGGAACATAGCCATGCATACCCGCACCTATTGCAATACCCAATGCAACATACAACCAGACTTTTCCAACAATGTCCCTGACAGCCTCATAGCCAAAGTTTATTCTATCTTGAAATTGTATTTTCCGATTATCCAGGTCATTGCTCCCAAATTTTGTTTCGTAAACCCAAGGTTCTACCCATTTTTCAAGTTTTAGTCGCCCAATAATCAAACCCGAAATTATAGCTATCAATAATCCCGTTCCAATATAAATCAACGTTACTTCCCAACCGAACATACCGTATAGAAGCACTATAGCAACTTCGTTTATCATTGGAGATGCAATAAGAAATGAAAAGGTTATTCCCAATGGAACGCCTGATTCAACAAACCCAAGGAACAATGGAATTGCTGAACATGTGCAAAAGGGCGTTATAATACCCAACCCCGAAGCCATTATGTTGCCTGTTAATGTCTTTTTCCCTTCAAGTGCTTTGCGAGTGCGTTCAGGTGTGAAATATGTGCGAATAATACCGACAAAGAAAATAATCAGCACTAATAATAACATCACTTTTGGGAACTCATAAATAAAGAAAAAGATTGCTTCGGCAAGTGGTTCCCCTCTGGTCATACCAAGTAGATTAAACACAAACCACTGAGTAACAGGTTGCAGATAATGATAAATTACAAACCAAATCAGCAATAATAATATTGCACTTTGAACATTATTCTTTATGATTTTTTTGGATGATTGCATCGTTTTACTTAAAATTATTAAGGGCAATAGATAGTTATTATAAAATGTATTATTTATTTAAAAAATTCCGAGAACAATTCCTTTGCAATCTGCCATCCTTCTTGATTAATGCAGTATTTGATTTTGGGCGGTTCAATATTCCCTTGAATTAATCCAGCATATTTCAGTTCTTTCAGATGTTGCGAAAGAGTTGAACGGGCAATTGGAATATCGTCAATCATTTCGCCACTGGTACAACATCCGTTTAGACCGCTCAATCGTTCCAATATATAAGCGCGAGCAGGATGGCTGAGTGCCTTTGCAATACGTGCAATCTGTTTGTGCTTGTCTGTGAAATCAGCCTTTTTTACCATTATTGCATATTATTTGTGATGATTTCTTTCAGATCACTCACTGATGGCACTCGACCGCTGAAAATTACTTTTTGGTTAATTACTAATGCAGGAGTTTGCATCACCCCATAAGCAATGATTCTATTAATGTCTTCCACTTTTTCCACATCAGCATCAAGATCCATTTCGGCTAATGCATTGTAAACTGATTTTTCAAGTGCTTTGCACCGCGAGCAACCTGATCCTAAAATTTTAATTTCCATAGTAAATATTTTTTTTATCGTTTTTGTATTTCGCAAAATTACGAAATATAATTTAATTAGAAAAATATATTTTGCATTTTTTTTGGAAAATGAAAGTGCGCCATTAATAAATATATTTCTTTTTTTAACCACACGGTAAATCAAATACAATCACCGAAGAACAATTTATGGAATGGACAAAATCCATTTGATCAATTAATCCCGAGTCTGCAAAAAAGAGAGGAACACCCCCCGACCCCCTCTTACCGTCAGTGAGCAAAACGAAAGGGAGGAGAACACCCCCCGACCCCCTCTTACGAAGAGGGGGA
>DIEP01000109.1:0-158 GCA_002418685.1 Ignavibacteria bacterium UBA5771 | reverse complement strand
TTATGAAGAGGGGGAGATAAAAAAGTTTCCCCTCTTATGAAGAGGGGATAAAGGGGTGTTCATATCCCGTCTGTGGGAAAAAAAAGAGGAGAACACCCCCCTCCCCCCTCTTACAAAGAGGGGGAGATAGAAAAGCGCCAACTCTTACGAAGAGGGGG
>DIEP01000012.1 GCA_002418685.1 Ignavibacteria bacterium UBA5771 | reverse complement strand
GTCGCAATCCGACCGGTATCAATTTTTCCGAAATCTAAGTAATTACATTTTGGAAATATATCTGCAATTTCGTTGGGATAAATAGTAAAATTCACTGAATCTTGCAATGAATCCACTTTGAGTTGGGATATATGCTTTCCCGAGCAAAAATCATAATGATAATAAATCTTGTAATAATTATCATTAAATATATTGAAATATGATAAGTATTTGATTTTTTCAATATTATTGTTTATTCGATATCGATCACCACTCGTTAAATTAATAAGGTCATTTAGATTTGAATTCAGCCCGTTTGGCAATTTAATGTTTGATAATTTAATTTGATTATCCTGAATTAATGATGTGAAATACTGTTTATCAAATTCCAGCTTACTTTTAGAAATCACAAGTAAATGCTTCGAGTATTTTGCAGTTTGGACAAAATTTTGGAAAAATGAGCTTTTTAGTAATTTTTCGATATTTGGTTTTGGATATATTTTTAATTTAGTAAGATTATCAATATTTCGGATTTGTTTATCATTTGGGTTTTTAATTGATATTGGATAATCTGAAATTAAGGCTATTGTAATCTCGCATTTAGCTGTATCTTCATAATTTGAATAAAAATCAAGCAGCTCTTGAATAAGGTCTAAATCGGTGTTATTAATTGCGCTCGAGTATTCAATCGCTATAAAAATAGATGCTTTCTTTTCGATTGATGAATTAAAAAATAGAATTGAATCAATTGGCACATTTTCCCCATCCATACTTAATTGCAAGGAATTCTCAGAGATGTCTTTATAATTGAAATTATCATCAAAAGAAACAAACGAAATTTCATTTTTTTGAGGGTTGGAATTACTATAAGAATTTATAAAAAAATACTCGGCTTGTGCGGGAATTTGAGTAATTAAGAGAACTGATAAGCAAACAAGTGCGAGGATAATTTTAGCAGTTCCATTTGACCAATTAAACCTGCACCTCATTTTTAGCTGTTTCAAATCTGCCGAATATCCTTTAATCCCATATTTATGTTTAGCCTCAGATATGGATAATAAGTCATCTTCAACTTCATCGAGAACTTGCAATATAGATACAAAATTAGAAGATTTCGGAGACTTCTTTGTTTGCACTTTTTTATTGATTATAGCCATATCATTCTCATCCTCATCGCATACTTTTATCTTTGACGGGACACTATAACATTACTTAAATATTCTACTACCATTTGGTTGATACATCCACTTAAATCTTGCCTCTCCATAGCATCTTAACGGATTGTCGGGGTATGTGTATACATCTGCATTTAATATTAATATTTTGCCATATTTATCATCTGCAGTTTTAACTGCCAATATTTGATATTTATCGACAATGACAAGCGTTGCATAATTTGAATAATTTGTATCAGGAATCTCTATTAAATTATTATAATAATTTAAAGCAGATGCACTGTCATTTTTTTGCTCCAAAAGTAAGAAACCAGTTTTTTTGTCATTTGAAGAACAAAAACAGACTCCCCGAACATCCCCATCTTCATTTCTTAAAACTAATAATAGAATATCAGGGTCGATATTTTTTTCATTTGGCAATTCAATTTTTCCACCTTGTGCAAAAGAAAAGCCGGAAAATTTATTGTTTTCTTCCAATGTATTAATAGTAGTTTCGCCCGATGTTATTGAACTGTCAGGACCGCTGCTATTATCACAACCTATGATAATAAATAACAAAATAAACAAGATTGAAAATATTTTTTTCATAATTTCATCCTCTAACCTTTATTTAAAATATAATAACTATCCTCTTTTCTATTTTTATATTTGTTCTTTAAAAATCAGAAAATCCATTTATAATTTATTCAAACTTAATAAACTAATTAATATAAAAATTATTTTTTTAATATAAAAATTATTTTGATTGAGGATGAAAGATTCTCATATTATCTGAAATATTTTTCGATTTTGAATGAACAATACGTAAATATCCGCCATTTCGCCAAAGTGTAAGTTGGTCAAGAAAATGCAAACTTGTAGGATCGCCATTTTCACCACCGGGCAAAATCAAATAAACTAGTGAATCGCTCATATCTGCGATAAATCTTGTTGAAGGTCCCATCGTTATATCAAATTGCGAGAATTGAGACCAGCCTTCCATATTTACTGTTGTGCCATTACCACTCATTTCTAATGGATCTATAGTAAAAAATGGGCTTATCAATTTGTTTTCAGCAAAAATATGTTTCAATTTGAGTGTATGAATTTTGCCCCATGTCCAAGTTTTATAATCCTTTGATTGATACTGCTTTGTAAGATAATTGATCGCATCTCTATATGATTTAAAAATAATAAAATCGCGATTTTCAATTTCGGGCGTATGGACATTATCAAACCAAGTATTTGTTGGTTGATTAATAATTGATTGCAACTTTCTTGTTGGCAAGCTTTCCACCCAAAGATATTGATTATAAAGCGATTTGCCAAGTTCATCTTCAAATGTATTTTTCAGAAGTAAGTTGTGCATTACATTGAAAACACTGGCTTGAACACTATTTGCAGAATGAGAGAAGTTCCATTTTTTTAATGTGCTCAGAATTGCTTTCTCATTTTGATTCATTAAGTTATCATATTGAGTTAATATTGGAAGAATAATACTCATCATTTCCTTGGAATGAGGAGAAATAACATCCATTTGCAGATTTTGAATATCTCGGACATTTGCTGATTTCAAATTTGTTAGATATTCAGTTATTCGCTCAATTCGGGATGATTTATCCCAATAATTGCTAACAAAAAATGGTAAGGAGTCTTTTAATGGATTATTTGCATTGGCAACAAACCCTTTTTCGGGATTGTAAAGTGTCGGAAAATCACTTGCGGGCAATACTCCATTCCATTGAGCACTTTTCTTCCATGCAGGATTGAGAAGATTTGGATTGCAATCCTTTTGCCGATTAGGAATGATCCCTGCGGGAGCAATACCAATATCAGCATTTTTTGCGGCAAATGTAAAGTTCAGAGCAGGCGATCCCCATTGATTTCGCCCTTGAAGGAATTCCTGCCAATTATTAGCAGTATTAATTTTATATAAAGCACTAAATTCATTTGTAGGATAAGAACCTGTCCAATTAAATGATAGAGCAATGTTATTTAAAAATTTTGATGAATTCTGAAGAGATTTATCAAAAAATTTAGCATTTTTTAAAATATGGAAATCTGAAATGATTACAGAGTGATCCGTCTTCCTGGTATAATAAATATATGGGTTACTATTCTTGACATAAATTGTATCAAGTTGGTAAGTAATTTTTCGTGGAATTGAATCTTGCGAAAGAAAGTATGTGCCTGTGGAATCAATGCTTTCCACAAAAAAATCCGCACAATCAAGCATTATGTTTGTAATTCCCCAAGAAATATTATCATTCCTACCAATTAAAAATACAGGAGTTCCCGGTATTGTAATTCCTGAGACATTGAAATTCGGACATGATGCTTGCATAGCAAACCATATAGGTGGTAACACTAAAGGCAGGTGAGGATCATTTGCTAATATTGCTTTTTTATTACTTGGATTATCAGGGTCCGTACTAACAATAGCCCAAATGTTACTTCCTGATTGCGGTTGAAAAAAATTTAATTTCTGCACTTCTTCTGCTATTTTCGAAAAATTTTGAGATAAATCTTGAT
>DIEP01000118.1:14233-14900 GCA_002418685.1 Ignavibacteria bacterium UBA5771 | reverse complement strand
CGAAACATCTTTCCTTCCCATAAAGAATTGTATCGATTATTTCAGGCACAATTGTGCTTTCCTTTATATCTTTCATAGCAATTGTAAAACCTGGTATATCATAGTTCAATTCTGAATATAAGCCTGCGGAATCAGTCGCTCTCACTTTGAAACTTCCGTCAAGATATTGATTAATTAATGATACAGAATACCTTGCAAGAGGAGCGGGAAATGTATTGTTTGCGATTATATTAACATTCTTTTGGTCGCTAATTGGGAAATCGAGTTGTTTTAAACGCGTATCAGTGGCACTAGAATCAGTGGCAATTCCATCAATTAAATAACAACCATTGTTTGCATAAAGTTTGGGAGAAGTAAAATCATATTTCACTAAATTCATTCCGCCATAATAGCCATAGGAATTTGCTATACCATAACCATATACTATCAGCCCGCATCCTCCTGGGCAAGCAATTTCGTGAGTGCCTTCATTAACAGATAACTGTGCATAAGAGAAATTAGTGTTAGGAACTGGTTTAAAAGAATTTACTTGCACAAGATTTCCATCCAATTTAACATTATCAAGAGTATTATTCGGCGAGATAATATTTATATAATGCTCATCATAAACTTTTTGCATTCGTTGAATAATACCATAATCGTATTCATTAGCTTGTATATTAGCGAA
>DIEP01000118.1:0-14193 GCA_002418685.1 Ignavibacteria bacterium UBA5771 | reverse complement strand
TCACTTTCCGAGGATGTATAACCACTAGTTTGAGCAGACTTTTTATATTGGGCAACGAGGATTGGGGCTGAGGCATCAATGAAATGAGGTGCATCGAGATATTCTTCGTAAAGTTCGCCCTCGTTTAGTGTCGCGACCAAATCTCCATCGATAAACAATTGCGTATTATCTGAATAGGCAAGCACACGGAAAATATCGTTATCGATAGTATTTTCAAGAATTAGGCTTTGAGCAAATGGAACAACAATACTATTTCTACCCCAAGCATTGAGAGGAGGCAATTCTTCCATCAGCATATCTCTTGACCCACCTCTACCATTAATAGGTAATCTTGTGCGTTGGTGCCCTGCAATCACTACTATCGGTTTATCAGAAGTGACTTTTGTTCCCGTTAAATCGTTTCGAAGTTGACTCTGCGTAATATCAGCTTGAACAAGATACACATCGCCTTTATTCAAAATTATATTCTGAGTTTTTAATTTATTGGCTCTTGTTGGAACAGTTGGGACAATTGTGACATTTGTATTATCTTCTGTTGCAATCACCAAGAATTGCGAAGGTGTGCTTTGACCCGAAATAGAATAGGCTTCTGGTGAACCATCACTATTATATGCTAAAATTAAATAATCTTTTCCCAAGGCATCTGTTGGCAATGCAGTAAGGGATTCGCTTGTTGTAATTGCCTGAGAATGAGCATAGACTGTGACGTCTTTTGTGGAAGTAATATGGAAAGATTGCTTGGCAATTGTTTCGTTTTGGCTAACTCCAATTATCTTCCCACTTTCATTAAAACCTTGCAATTCAAAAGGTTCATATTTTACACTAAAAACATATATTTGACTTGGATCATTAATGACAAAGTTGCGTGTATATTTTTGACCTGTATAATCTTGATAATCTATTATTCCACTACATGCTTCATTGGCGACAATAAAAATATATAGTGTGTCTGTGTAATAAGTTTTATAAGGGTCATATGACTCCACATTGTGATAATTTGGAAGGAATGCCAGCCAAAAATCGTCTCCTCGTGTATCTATTATAGGCTGAGCCGATAATTGACAAAAACTTATAACAAATAGGAAAGGAAAAATTATTTTTTTCATTTTGTCTCTATAAAAAAAAATGTAATTTAAATAAAATTATTCAATTTTTTAATAATTATCTAAATTTGTGATTTATTTATTGACAATTTTGATTTAAAAAGTTTCAAATGGAAAAAATATTGATTAATAATGAAGAAATAATTTCAAAAATGAATTTTTGCATTTCCGAATTGCAAAATGGCAAAGGGCAGATCCTACTTATTAAGGGTGATAATGGATATGGCAAAACTTCTGTGTTGAAACATCTTTCTCAGATGGCTTTGGAAAGTGACATTGTGAATGTATTGGTCAAGCTTTCAGCACCTGTGGGCAATTTAGCAGTCAATTCTTTGCAACCCTTTGCTCCGTTCATCAAAACAATCGAAGAATTATCGCTCAATAAGCATCTCAAACCTGAAAAACGCCTTGCAATGAGCGTCGGGCTAACGCTTCTTGCCACTCTACCAATTGCAGGTGATATTTTCTATGCAGTTAAGGAACTCAATCGAGATATCGATGAATATAAAAAGAAATTGAAGAAAGAAGACCTGCTTCGCAATGATCCAATGAGTTCTATATGGAATGTATTTGCGCAATATTCAAGCAAGCAACCTTTTATCGTCTTCATCGACGATTTCCATTATGCCGACCCTCAATCATTTCAACTTTTGCAAGATATAACTCTGAAGATCAAAAACTATCCCATTCTTTTTGTATTAACTTTCAATCCCGCTGGTGCTGTCAGAACAAACATCTCATTATCAAATTATTTGAAATTTTGTGAGATTAATTCACTGCAAGATATGATAATTGAATTGAAACCGTTCGATAGAACTTTAATCAAGCAATTATCTAGTATTTATTTTCCCAATATTTCTGTTCCAAATGAATTTATAGATTGGCTGCAACAAAAAACGTCAGGTATCCCACTTGCAGTTTCTGAATATCTGCAATATTTTAAAGATAATAATATATCTATATCGAAGTTTTCTCCGTTCGATTTTGATTCATATATACCATTTTCTCTGCAATCAATTTTTACTTCCTTTTTGCAAAAATTAAATGATGAAGAGATAAATATTCTTTCGATTTGTGCTTCTGAGGGCAAGGAATTCAGCGTTAACTTAATTTCAAAATTGCTCAATACAGATGTTTTAACTACTATCAAAAAATTAAAAGCAATTCAAATAAAAGCTCCAATCATATCAAGCCTGGGCGCCCGGTATCGATATGGAGAAAAGACGACAATTTATCAGTTCAATCAAAGTGCTTATCAAATATTTTTCGAGAATTTGCTTGAATATGAGGAATATGTCGCAATTCATTCCCAAATCGCGAATATACTGAAGCAAAATTTCGATTCAAATCCAAACCTTGCCTTGCATAATGAGTTGGCTCCATTAATAATCTCTCATAGCAGTATCGCGGGAGATAATGAAAAAATTGAAGATACATTACAACAGCAAATTCGGGCAGCTCAATTAGAAAATGATCCATCATATTTGCAGGGTATACATACTTTTTTAGAAAATTATCAAAAATTAAGCGAGATTCCCCAATCAAGCGAGAACAGTGAAAATATTAATTCAATTGAACAAAACACTGACATTTCCGCCGAGCAAAATTTTCAGAATATTATCCAATTAAAATTTGACGAATCCAATACTGCGAATTTAAATTTTGATGCTCAATTTGAAAAAATCGAATTCGATAAAATAATTGACCTTATACTTGCTCGGAATTTTGATGAAGCAAAAAGAATTATAAAATTATTTCTAAATCAAGACGCACCAATCGAGCAAAAAAACACAGCAAAACTTTGCTTATTAAAAATACTAATTGAAGAAAAATCTGATGAGGCAAAGATTCTGCTTGACACTTTGAAAAAAGAAATTGATGAAAAAGAGAAATCTAATAAAGTTATTCTCAATAATTTAGAAGCGATGTATTTCTTTGAAAATGGGAATATCGAGAAAGCACTCGAAATATTGCAAGACACTGCCAAGAGCGTCCTATCACAAGACGCATTTTCAAAATTATTGACATTATCAAACATTTCCATTTTGCTTAAATTAAAAGATAACGAACTTGCTAATAATTATGCGGAATCAATCGAGGAAATAGCAAGAAAATTTAATTATCAAAATTTTCTTGAAGATTACGAAAGGTATTTTAATTAAGGAATTACTGCGATAATAATTGAGTGACTGTCTTTTCGATTACCGCTTCTAAATGTGTTTTTGTGCCTTCGGTAAATCTTGCTTCGACCTTTCGTATTTCATTCAAACCCGAATTTGTAAATTTTGCAAGAATGAGCGTGAGTTTCGCACCCGATGTATCCCGCTCAAGAGTGCCCGTGATAAAATACTCAATATCATACTGGCGCAAAACATACAATTCCATTTGGTTTGGTGCTTTATAATTTTCAGGAACATAGAAATTAAATGTAGAATAAATCGAATCGCGTGTTGCAATGTCAAAAACTGCATATCGCGGGCTTTTTGATGCGTATTGAAATATAGATTCAATTATAAAATATGAGTTCACAACACTATTTGTAAATAGCTCCCATTTGGGCTTGATTTCGGGATTGTCCTTAAATTCAATACCTGTAATTGCAAGCGGGGGCGCGGGATATATAGGATTAGCAAGATGTGCATACAAATTTACATTATTCACTGCAATGGCAAAAGCTCTTTGAATCGAAAGCAAAATTGCGGGATCATAAAAATACTCTCCTCTGACGCTATCTTGGAAATTAATAAAAGCATACCCCGTGCCTGTATTCTTATTTTTAAAATCCTTTCCCGATAGAATTGTGACATCGCTTCTTAATATATTTGTGATCCGATTGAGATTAATATAAGCAATAAAATTAGCACCAAAATATTTTGCAATCGAGGGCAATGAGTTATCCTTTCCTTCAAGTTTTAGACTATACGAAATTGAATCAGCCATAGGCGGAGGCACAAGATCGAAAAATCGGGCGGAATACATTGCAAGTGAAAATGCAGCCTCCACTTTCGATGGATTCAAATCAGGTAGATTTTTGCCAATTTCGATCCCTGCAATAAGAACTTTTAATGCAGAATTTTCTCGTTTGTTTTGTTTTTGTTGAGCCGCATTAAAATTAAATGCCAAATCACTTTTCGGGTTGTTAACATCAGCCTGTGCATAAGCGCCGATAATATTAACCGAAAGCGTAATAATAAAAATGAATTGTAATTTATATATCCATCTCATAATTTTCATATTAATTTTCCAAATTGCAAATCAAAAAATGTGTCATTCAAAAATCATACCTAAAATATGGGAAAAAGAGTATGAACGCATTTGTTCCCTAATCATTAATAACGTTTAAATGAATTAAACTGTTTATTTAAGTGAAATTTAATAAACCACTCAACCCCTATTTGCATAAACAACAATGAAAGAATGATCAAAGAAGTAACAGCAAGAAAAGGATAGTCATCCTAATATTGCTAAAAATGTAAAAATTTGAAAATGGATAGATGGAATTGCTTCCCAAGAGTATTTGCTTGCAATGATGGAGAGCAAGTATTGCAAGAGACTTTTATCCCGAAGCAATCTAAAAGATACACTGCGTTGCTTGGATAGGGTAGCCATATAGATTCAATTACTGCAATGCTGTGAAAAGTGAAAAATCAAGAAAACTGCAATATATAAAAACCTTCCGAAGGATTCAAACTTCGGAAGGCTGAAATCTTTCAATAATTTTTGAATTGCATTAATGTTTTAAATAGACGGTGGTTGTATATTGGGACATTCCTACAACGATGAGCTGATTCCCATTTGATAAATTCTTGATATGTGGCTCATAACACGTAACAGTAAGATCATAATAACCATCCAATTCTAGATGATACAGCAATCTATTATAAAGATAAAAACTATGAGAATTATCGATGATTAAACTAAATCCTGTCATTGTATCATGCGTAAGTGTATCAAGATAAGTGTCTGTTTTATCAAGTTCTATTTTAACCTTTCCATCAGGAGCACCGTCAGTCCACTGTAATAAATAACGGTTGTCTCCGCTTGTATCTGCTATAAATAAGGTATCACCTCTTTTGAAATTAGTGATCCGTAATTCATTTGCAAACATAACAGAATCGATTGTATTGGGAACTGCATTATTTGATTCAATAACATACTTATTATATCCATTCCCCATGTAAAGTTCAATTGCTTTATAAGGTGTAAAATAACCCGTCTGATATTGCCACATCTGAATGGCATTAACAACAAAGCTATTCAAATTTATATTCTCATAAGTTCCTGGATTGAAAAATACTGCTTGACAATCATTTTCATAACCGTCCCAAGGCACATATTCAAGCGCATGAATATTACCTGTGAGGGTATAATCATTCCTGTATTCTTTACGAAAAACGATCACTCCCGCTAAATTGTTATTATCGTACATTTGTTTTAGTTGGTCCTCTGTATAGTAATTACCTGTCAAATCTGAAATTTGATCTGAAAATTTCTGATATTTTGATTTTGTAGGTCCATTTGAAACAAAATTGTCGCAGGAATACAATGTCGCTGATAGTAGCACAACGAAAATTATTTTTATCCTGTTCATTTTCAATACTCGTTAATTTATTATAAATATAAAATTATTGACATTCTGCTGATGGTTGTAATATTTTGACAAAAAAAGTGTTTGAATTACCATTATATTCATTCCTTTTTAAAAATTTAAATTTTTTCATAATATTATTCACTTTCTCACTATTTTTTTAATTATAAAAAACAGAATATGTAATACATGCTGTTAATGTGGCCACTAGAAAGCTCTTATTATTTATAGTTTTTGTCTTTGTTCTTGAAGCGACTACACTAATTTTTAAAATACCTTTATCGGGGAATGAAGCAAGTAATGAAGATGGCACAGTATAAAACCCTGTATTTGGTATCTTAATATATTTGTTTATATCAGGAGAATCCGCATTAATTGTAGAATCTACACGATAATGTGCAATAAAATTATCGGTTTCAAGCATGATAAACACACTATCGACCTCTGCAATAGGAGTATATTGAATATTGAAAGCATTACTTTTATGAATTGTATCAATGAAAGAACGGGGTTGAGTAATCGTGAAAGTATTAATTGAATTAATTGTATCAGAGTAACTTATCAGAGGTGAATCTGCGATAACATTCCAAATATGCGAAGACCCATCAAAAGGAATTACTTTTGTGTCAATTGGTCGGTTCAAAGAAATATCATTCAAAGTGACAGATTGAGCTAAAAGAGGATGACCAGATTCATCATAAAAGTATGAATATTCTTGGTAAGAATCAGAATACTCGCCCGTATTAGCGATAGTTCTTATCATCATAGAGTAAATATAAGCTGACTGGCCATCTACATTTATGAATGCAAGCATTGGATTACCAATTTGGTTATCATTTTTTGGGTTTGTAACATTTTCTTGATCACAACTTTGAAAAAAGATAACTGCAATGAGGACGGGGATTTTAGAAATAATTGATTTCATCATCTAACCTTATTATAATTAAAATGAAAATATTATAATTTTCAATTACTATTGCTAATAAGATAAAAAGATGTAAAAGTCCTAAATAAACTACATTTACCAATATAGTGACCATTATAAGGTTCTGTTGAATAGCTCCGATGCTCAATAGACAAATCGTAATATTGATCACTTGGTAGTGTTGATAATATTTCAGGGGTTATTGTAAAATTGCCATTATCGGGGACTTGAAAAGCAATAGTTTCAATACCTGAAAGAACTGAATCAGGATATGAAGCACATCGAGGACCATAACTAATTTTTACGTAAAGAATTCCGCCATTAGAACCTATGTAATTTATTACATACCCTTGATTCTTGTTAATTCGATCCAAATAATTAATATTTGTCAAAGTCATTGGCTCAACAACCTGAAATGTATCAATTAAGTTGCCTCCCAAATAACCCATTGCATACCACATAATATTTCGGGGATCTGTTTTCGGATATTCAATGGCGCCCCCATAAGTTCCTGTTAAATCGTCAATTTTTAATAGCTGATTATCGTTTACTGCAACAGAAGAAACATCAATAAAATCATCAGAATTGCAAAAATAAGTCATCGCATAGCCACTTTCTATTATGCTTTCTCTCGAATCGTAACCGGAAATACCCTGTACTATTATTAGGGCGGATATATTAGTAGTGTCATTAAAGGACCCACCACTTGTTAATAACCCTGTCGGTAAATTGAAATGTCCATTTACAGGAGAATCCAAATTACATCCTCCACTAAATAAGACACTCAAAATAATGAATCCAAAAAATATTTTTTTCATTTATCTTTATTTTTTCAAATTCTTAAAAATTTATTTAACTATTATCACTATTTTATAAAAACAAAAATAAAAAGAATTTATCATTTTTTTGTCTTTTTTTTATTTTATTTATCATTTTTTTTATTATTTTTTATCTTTTGCATAAAATATTACACACTGTGAAAAATCTAGGTTATTTATTCATTATGATCCAAAATTTCGATTATTTTGCATTTTAATTAATTATGGGAATAATGAGCATATATATTTTGTATTTGTCTCAATTGCAAAAATGAATTCGAAAATTCAAATGATTATAGAATGCAAATCTGCATTTCCAACAGTTTTATAAATTATATATTGTGATTTTTTAACTGAAAAAGATGAAATCAATTGCAACAAGCAGTATAAATGCTCCAAAATACTGCTTCACGGTTTTGCTTGGTAAATTGATCGCGATTTTTGCCCCAAATATTGAACCTATCACAATTCCAAGTGCAACAATTGCAGCAGAAAGAATATCCAATTGCCCTGCATTATAATAAACTATTACACCGGGCAATCCCACAGGAAGAAGCAAAGCACCAAGCGAGCTGGCAGTGGCAAGTTTTGTCGGATAATGAAATATACCAATCAACGCAGGAACAATGATGAGTCCGCCTCCAATGCCGAATAATCCCGCTAATACTCCTGCGAAGATACCCAGCGAAATCATTGCAAATATATTATAATTTTCATTTTCGGAATGCTTTTTGGATGGAGGCAATTTGAATAATTTCACACGAATCACTTCATAAATTCCAGTGAATGAAATGCTTACGTAAATTAAAAAAAACTCATACAGTTGCTTCAATATCGTTGAGGGGATGGAAAGTGCTATTTCACTACCGAAAATCACTCCAATTACGATTCCCAGTGCAATTAATGCAGAAGTTTTTACCCGTAAATAACCCGCCTTCCAATATTGTAGAACAGCAAAAATAGCAACGGGCATTAGCAATGCAGCGAGTGATGTGCCATTTGCTTTTATTAATGAGAATCCAAGAAAATAAACTAGCGAAGGAACAATGACAATACCCCCTCCGATTCCAAATAATCCCGAAAGGACACCTGCAATTGATCCAATTATAAACAGAATTAAATATTCAATTTGCATAGAATTACAAATTTACTTAAATATCATATTTTAATCATTTTTTTGTCTTATTTTTGATATTTTACAAAACACATTTCAGATGAAAGTGAAATATAAAATATTATTCGCATTTATTATTGCAATAACTATATTAAATATCAATGGTTGCACAAATAATAATACCAACGATAAGAATACAATAACTTTTTGGCACTTTTGGAGCGAACCCTATCAAAGAAAAATTCTGGATTCAATCGTTGCTTCTTTTGAAAAAGCAAATAATTGCAAAGTCAAAATAACCGAATTAAGTTGGAATGATGGCAAGACCAAGCTTTACGCTGCATTCAATTCAGGGACTGCTCCTGATGTTCTCGAATTAGGTTCTGATTGGGTTGCCCAATTTTCAAGTTCGGGTGTTTTGCATAAGCTCGATCCCGATAGTATGGAATTCGCGAAATATATAGAGTTCTCGCAAGCACCGTCGATTTGGGATGGCAATCTATATGCAATGCCTTGGATTGTTGATACGCGGGTTTTATTTTATAATCGCGATATTCTTCGGAAGGCAGGTATTTCAACTGAGCCACCAAAATCATTCAACTCAATCCTGGCAGATGCCCCCGCAATCAATTCATTGGAAAATATTTATGCTTATGGTGCCATCGGGAGTGATGCTCATCGATTATATAAAAATATTATAATATTTTTCTGGTCGAATGGGGGAGATTTGTTTGATAGCACGGGCAATATTCATTTGAATTCTCCGAAAAACGTAGCAGCCTTAGATTTATACGTCCAATTGGCACAGAATGGCTTTATCGAGACGCAGAAGCAATTGGATAATTCTTTTTCGCAGGGCAAGATAGCATATTACATTTCAGGTGCCTGGCTTTTGGATCAAATTCAAAGGGAAAATCCATCGCTTGACTTCGGAATATCGCTGATTCCTGCAATCAATGGTCATTCGGGAGTTTCATTCGCCGGTGGAGAATATATTTCAATAAGTTCGAAGACAAAGAATTATGATTTATCAAAAAAATTTGTTAAATATATGACTGATGGCAAAAATGCAATTGAATTTTGCAAAAAAATCAATGAAGCAGGCTTTCCTGCTGATAAAAATTTTTATAATGACCAATTTTATCAGAATCATCCTTATAGAAAAACATTTGCAGAACAATTGAAATTTGCAAAGATGACGCCTGTCAATCCAAAATGGCTGGATATTGAAGCAATACTTGAAAATGCCGCTGTCAAAGCAATATATGGCGAACAAACTGCCCAGGAAGCACTCGACGATGCTCAATTAAGGGTTTCGGGGATGGATGGAAAAAATATTACGAAAGGAACTCAATTAACAAATTAAAATGATTACCAAAGGAATAATACTTGCGGGAGGGAATGGAACAAGACTTTTTCCTGCTACAAAAGCTCAGAGCAAGCAATTACTGATAGTTTACGATAAGCCACTGATTTATTATCCACTTTCCACGCTGATGCTTGCGGGAATAAGAGAAATTCTAATAATCACAACGCCACAAGATTCGAGCAATTTCAGAAAATTATTCGGTGATGGAAGCCATTTGGGATTGAATTTGCAATATGCAATGCAAGCACAACCAAATGGTATTGCAGAAGCATTCATTATTGCAGAAGATTTTATTGGAGATGATCAAGTCTGCTTGATTTTAGGCGATAATATATTTTATGGCAAATTAGATTTTTTGCGCTCGGCAATTGCAAATAATCGCGGTGGTTGGATCTTTGGCTATAATGTTCAGAGTCCAAATAATTATGGAGTTGTGGAAATAGGCAAGGATAATAAGGTTCTATCAATTGAAGAAAAGCCAATACATCCTAAATCAAATTATGCAATATCGGGTATCTATATTTTTGATAGCAAAGTATCTGAAATTGCAAAAAGCCAGCAGCCGAGCGGTCGTGGTGAATTGGAAATAACTGATATTCAAAAGCAATATCTCCAGGACAATTGTTTGGACATAACAATAATGGGCAGAGGAATTGCTTGGTTCGACACAGGCACACCTGAAAATCTATTGGAGGCGGGAATGTTTGTCCGAGCTATCGAAAAAAGGCAAGGACGGCAAATCGCTTGCATTGAAGAAATTGCTTTGAATCAAAATTTTATCACCTTATCGGACTTCAATCGAATCATCGATTTTCTACCTGAATGCGATTACAAAAAATATTGCCAAAAAATTGCTAATGAAAATGAATAATTGGCAATTCTTGACTCGCATCAACCTTATCTCAATTTTCAGGAGCGAATAATAGCAAATCTTTTGATGACAATACTCGTTCTTTCTCTCCACCCTCTGATCAAGGTAGTGGCGGGAATCAGAGTNNCTTGGTTTTTTCTATTTGATGCTTGTTAATTTCCACTTGTAATATTTATCGCCCCAAACGTTTCGATGATGAATTAATATTTCTGCAAATCCAATTTTTTCTTTATAAAGCACCTTCATTTGTATTTTATCAGCATAAATGGCTACATCCTCGTCCAAGTAAAATTCATCTAATGATGGGTCATCAGATGGACGAAGAAATTTTGAGTTATACCAACTATTTTTGGGACGTATTAATCTATTCAAATATATTATTACCTGCCTGCATTTTTGATTTTGATCTAATAAAGTGATTGTTGTGTCTTCAAGTGTTTTGCTTGACCATTCTTGAACTAACATTGTAGCATACATCATTGTTGAGCTTTTTAAAACTTGGTAGATATACCAATCATCATAAACGGTGTCTCTTCTAACACTACTTTGAGATTCAAGCAAAAAAGGATTGAACTTCACTGTATCTAAATATTGATATCCATATAATTTATCCCCCGTAATATTTGTGTCGATAAAAGGTATTCCGAATCTCGTATTCATAGAAAAAGAATTTGGTAAAAAAGCAGCTTCACCTTTTCCATAATCTTGGTCTGAACTTGACACAGAGAACACATTGTAATAATAATCCGTATAGTTCTTTCTATCTGTAAATGTCCTAGTTAGTTTTATTGGGGAGCTTGTTATATTCCATAATGAGTCGCAATACTCCAAATCATAATAATAATTCGTCCCGGTTTCCAATAAGTAGGGGTTTTCTTTATCGGGTGTTGTTGAGTTAGAGTCACATCCCCAAAGATAAATCGAAAGCAAAGTTATCAATACTATAGATATTTTTTTCATTTATGCACCTTTAAATTTTATTGTATTATTATTGCTTTAGTTCCTATTTCGTTTCCTATTTTGATGTTTATGAGATAAACACCTCTTTGTAAATTGCCTATTGTCCAATGAATTTCTACTATATGGTCATTTAAGGAATTTATTTGGAATGAACTCTCGCAAGCAACAATTTGCCCCAAAACATTACTAACTTTTATTTGTATATTATTTATATCTTGATTTATTGGATAATATACTTTAAACTTAGTCGCGCTCTCGGCGGGATTTGGTATTGGGTCTGTGATATAAAGATTTGGTTTATATTCCGTTTTGTCAATTACAGAGCTATTCTCCGTAGGTCGTAAATAGAGGATTCTTGCTTTGTCTGAGTTAAAATATCTATCAATTGCCGACACTACCTTTAAACTATCTGAATTATATAGGAAAGAAAGTATTACATAACGACTCGAATCTTCTTCCCAATTCGTAGGATCATTTACAATATCTTTATTTTTGAATATACCATACACTGGTTTATTTGTAAAATTTAAATATTGGATATAAGAAGTGTGATCTAATTCAAAACAATCAAGGATTATATTACCAAATTTATTTGATGGCATTAATCTTGTTAATTGTTTATTTACTAAATTGTAAGAGAATAAACTTGATTCTCCTGTCATTATATCTATAACAGGAATTATTAAATAATTTTTAATTGAAAATATCTTTGTAGGCACATAAGAAGTACTGTCAATTAAACTATCAAGAAATGCTTCGTATACCATATAGAACGGACGTATTATACCCGTGGAATCACCATTGCTTAATAATGCGAATCTTGTATTTGTGCTATCAGAATAATCTTTGATTAAGACATATACTTTATCTCCGTACTGGATAGCACTGATATAGTCAGCATTATTTCTACCACCGTGCCAAGTAACATCTAATGTATCTTTTAATTCAAGTGATGCAGCATAAAAATTGTTTTGCAAATGCTTTTCTGTTGGTGAAGCATTTTCAGTAGCATTCATAAAAATATATATTTTTGAAAAGAAATCATAATATGCAAAAAAGTTTGTTGATACTTGCCCTGTATAACAATTTTGAAAATAAAATGATTCCAATCCATCCTTGGAAATTGCAATGTTAGTATCTGCTGTATGCCTCGGAGGTGAAAGAGCAAACACATTATTCATATCAACTATATATGGAGTGGCATAGTAATTAAAATAATTAATAGAATGTTTATTGTATAGCGAGTAATGATTTCTTTGAGGGAGCCAAGTAAGTCCACCGTCTGTTGTTTTCGAAAATCTAAATTTTGATGCTGCAATTGCATCTTTTTCGTTAAATATAGAAATAGCTTGCCCATATTCTGTCAGACTATTTTTTAAAGTCCAGGTTTTGCCTTCATCGGAGCTCATATATATCAATTTATTTTTGCCAACTGCAATAATTTTTTTATTGTCTAAAAAAGATAAATTGGTAAACTTTAAATTCCAAATATATCTTTCGTATTTTCCATCATCAACTCGCTCCCAATTATCGCTTGCTTCATTATATTTATAAAAATAAAGTGAATCAATATTATATATATAATTATCATAAATAGAAAAAATATTATATAATTTGTTTCCGAAACTTGCCAAAGCTGCATCCTGCAATTTCATAGGTCCTTTGATCTCTGTGATCTTATTATTACTTAAATTATATTTAAACATACTTGTTCTAATAAAAAAGTATAAGTTATCACTAGTTGGTAAAAATTTTGATAATGTTCTACAATCACTACATAATCCTAAAGCTTCTAAATCAATAATTTCTTGATTATCTGTTTTTGTGTTAATAATACCTAATTTACCTTTACCCGCAGTGAAAATTATATTGTCGCCCAATACAGCAATCTCATAATAAGCCGTGTCAGAATTAAATTGATATTTTTCATTAATATCTAAAGTCGAATTTACTTCGTAAATTTTATTTTCAGATAAACAATAAATTTTATCTTCAGTTTGGACTAATCCATTAAATTGCTTTTGAAGACCGTAATCTTTGACTATCCAACTATTCCCCTCATCTGTTGATTTAAATATATATTGATTTCGAGATATTCCATAAAATTCATTTCCACGAGCGACCATTTTGATAATATACATTGAATCGTTTATACAAGATTGGAACCAAGTATTACCAAGGTCGGTGCTTTTCATAATTACACCACCCTCTCCATAAACAAGTAGTGTATTACCATTATGAACAGAGCCTGCCCAATCAGGATTTGCACGGAAAATACTTTTGTCTTTGAAATATGTATCTTGCGAAATTGCGATGAATTGCACACTTGCAATTAAAATTAATACTATAATTATTTTTTTCATTTATGCACCTTATAAATCTAATTTGATTTTGATAAAAATATTTTTATTTAATTTATTTTTCACTTCGCCTTGTTTTACCATT
>DIEP01000104.1 GCA_002418685.1 Ignavibacteria bacterium UBA5771 | reverse complement strand
TTTTCTGAATATTCATTGAAATTTAGTGTGGCGATTTGCTCTTGATATTCCTTAATTTTTGCTTTCAATGAATTATTCTCGTTTTGCAAGACATTCATTTCATTCGGGAATTCAAGGCTATCTGAATTTTCTTCGTTTACTGCGAATTCGATAAAATCTTCGGTAAATTCGATTGGTTTAAGTCCTTTGACAGCCGGCGATGCAGCTCCAAGCATTCCAATATGCCTGAGTAAAAGATTGGGATAGAGCGATATTGAAACTTTTTGGAAGCGTTTATCTTTGATGTCATCGATCAGTTCATCTGATAAACCTTGAAGTTTGGCGAGCAGGGTTTGTCCGCGTCTGCCAAGCTGCTGCACCCAACCATGCGAAGGAGAATTGCTTTCGGGATGCCCTTTCACAACAGGTGCCAGAAATGAATCATCCTCCTTTATTCGCGAATTGTAATTTTGGACAATTTTATCCAAATCTTCTGCTGTAAATTCCTGCGTTTGACCATTTGAGTCCGTATGTGAACCCGTTTTGAATATTTCAATCCACATTTTAAACACTCGCTAATTTATTACAATGCGAAATTATAAGGGTTTATAATGAATGGAAAGTAATCGATTAGTAAATAATTATAAATTCATTAATTTGGTATAATTTTTTCAATTGTTTTCAAAAATAACTAATACTTACAATGAACGAAAGCATATATCAATTCAAAATATTTTATGATAATGTTAATTTCTATCTTCCCGATTCTGATGATCATATCCAAAAAACTATAATAAATACAAATTCCTTTTATGAATTTGAAATGTTAAAAGATATATTTGAATCTCTCTTACCAAACGATGTGATAATTGATGTTGGAGCAAATATTGGCAATCATTCCTTATTTTTAGGTAAATTTTGCAATCCGCAGCAGGTTTATTCTTTTGAACCTTTTCCACATTCATTTAATATTTTGAAGAAAAATATTGAAATCAATCATTTAGAAAATAAAATCACTGCAATTCCTTATGCTGTCGGTTCAAAGCCAACAAGAGGAAATATCATATTGCCCGACAAATCTAATCTTGGAATGGCAAAATTTATCGAATCGCAAGATGGAAGTATTGAGGTCATTACTTTGGATGAATATTTTCTGAATAAATTAATGCGACTCGATTTAATAAAAATTGATGTTGAAGGGATGGAACTCGAAGTGCTAAAGGGAGCAAGGAATTTGCTCAAAAAATTCCATCCAAAGATATATATTGAATGTGCCGAAAAATCAGAGCTGCAAAGCGTTTCCGATTATTTGTCTGATTTGGATTATAAAATGCAGGGTTCATTCAATGCTACTCCTACGTTTTCTTTCGTTTATCAATCTCCCGAGAATGCTATTGCAAATAGAAAACAAATATCATTTTTTGCAGGAGATTTAAATCATTTCCATTTTCTTGATCCAATTATTGAATACTTGGTTTCAAATGGTTATTATGCCCAAAAATATTTATGGGAAAGCAATGATACTAAAAGAATGTTATCAATTCTTCAAAATTCGGATTTAGCATGGTTCGATTGGGGAAATGGACCAATAGTTGCAGGTTCTTTATTGCCAAAATTCTGCCCAATAATAAATCGTGTGCATAAATACGAAATTTATCAAGATGAAATCAAAAAAATAAATTGGAAAAATGTTGATCAACTAATCTTTGTAGGCGATAAGTTTTTAAATGAATTTAAGAAGAATATAGATGCAAATATCGAACAGAAAACAAATATTAATATAATCCCAAACCCAATAAATTCATCAATACAATTTATTGAAAGAAAAAAAGGAAAAAAGATCGCTTATATTTCACGTTTCCACCAAGATAAAAATCCGCTGTTAATGGTTGATATATTAGAAAAGCTGACGCGAATTGATCCTGAATATAAAATTTATATGATTGGAAGGGTGCAAAATGTCGATTTATTCAATGAGGTAATGAGAAAAATTGATGAAAAAAGATTAAAGAATAACTTTATCTATGAAGGGATAATTGATGATGTTCAAACTTGGCTTGAAGATAAATCATTTTTATTATCAACCGCTACAATTGAATCCCAAGGGCTTGGCATTATGGAGGCAATGATGAGTGGAATTAAACCCATAATTTATAAGGGTATGGGATTAGAAATATATCCCGATAAATACCTTTTCAATACGATTGATGAGGCGGTGGCAATGATTACAAATGACGATTACAACCCACGCGAATACCGCGATTTTATTGAAAAAAATTATTCTTCTGATTATATTTTGCCGAAAATCAAAGCTTTGGTTGATGAAACAATCAATAGACAAAAGAAGTCGTTCGATTATGAGCCATTTATATCGATTTGCATTCCGACATATAATCGAGCAGAGTTTTTACAGAGAAGCATCAGCACAATATTAAGACAAACCTATGAAAAATATGAAATTATCATAATTGATGATGGCTCTACTGATAATACAGAAGATGTTATTAAATCATTTAACTCTCCAAAAATCAGATATATTCGCAAAGAGCATTCAGGTATCCCACGTTCAAGGAATCGCGCAATTCAAGAAGCAAAAGGCGAATTCATTCTTTGGGTTGATAGCGATGATGAGGTTTCAGCTTATTTATTAGAAAGATATGTTGAAGAAATGAATAAATATCCCGATGTGGATCTATTCTATTGCAATCTTACAACTCTTGATGACATTACAAACGAAGTAGGTTCTCGAATTAGCCAAGATTGGTATAATCAAGAAAATAAAGCAATCCTCCACCAGATAATTTACGGTATAGCTTTTTATTTTGGTGGATCTTTAATGCGAAAGAAAATTTTTGAGGAAATTGGCGATTTTAATATTGAATTTAAACGAGGACAGGATTATGAAATGTTTTCGCGTTTGCTTCTTGCTCGGAAATATAAGCTTAAATCTATAAATCAGCTTGGTTATATCTGGCATTTCCACAATAGCAATATTAGTGGAAAAATGTCTACAAATGTTGATAAACATTATGAAAGGGAATCAATTCGAGAGATTTTTGCTGCAATGCGCATTGATGAGATATTTTACCAATTAGATTGGGAAAATCATTTTACACAAAGTTTAGTGCAAGCCCTAGATATGCTTACTTATCAATTCATTTATTATAATAGTATTAGAAATACTACTAATTTTTTGAGATTAAGTAATTATTTTGCTCCTAATCAAGAAAAAGCGAATAAAATTGCACTTTTAGAGAAAGAACTGGAAAATTTGCAAAATACAATCAACCAAATTGAAACAAATTATGATATAATCACTGATGAAAATACAAAAAAGCAAATTGAATATTTGAAGCATATTCTGGAAGAACAGGAAATAAATATTGACATCCCTCAACTATTGGGAATTGAAAATATTGCACAGGAAAATGAGGCAATAATAAATAAACAGAAAACAGAGAAGAGTGTATTATTTATTTGCGATACTATTCTTCCGCTTTCAGATGAGTATGAAATAATTATAAATAACATTGCTCCGCAACTTATATCAAAAGGTTATTCTATTGATATTGCATGCAATAATGACAGCGATAATATTAATGAAATAAATTGTTTTAAATTTAATGCTAATGATAATTTTGACAATAAAACCGCAATTAAAGAAATTTATAGACTTGCTCATTTAATTGAGAATGCGGATTATAATGCGATTATCATTATTAGTCAACTCGATAATTGGATTGGACGCGCTCTCGACCAAGTGAATTCCAAAAAGTCAAATATTATATTTATTCCAAGTATTAGCAAAAATTCAATAGAGAATTGGAAATCATATCAAACTATTCCAAAGGTTGCCCGCAGACTCTCAAAAGCTGACTTTATAATTTCTTTTTCACAGAATGGTTTTGATAAAAAGTTCTTCGATGAAAATAATTTAAAACATATTTTTATTCCTCATTCCATACAACCAATTGCTATAGAATTTAATTTTAAAGAAAAATATAATTTAAAGCACAAGCATCTTATTTTGTGTGTGGGGAATTTCTATCCCGAAAAGAATCAATCTGAATTAATAAAGACTTTTCTAAATGAGCAAGGTGATTGGGATTTAGTCATTATCGGAAATAAGATAAAGAACCAAGAAGAATATTTTGAGATGTGCAATGATCTTGCAAAATTCGATGATAGAATAAAAATTATTCCTGGACTTCCACCTGAAGAAGTAAATCAGGCAATTAAGGAATCCCGTGTTCTGCTGGTTCCTTCTTTGGATGGAAGTGTGGGACCACTTGTTTTGCTTCAAGCAATGTATTATAAAATACCATGGATTGCAACGCCATTTTGCAATGCTGCTGACGAAGCGGGTGGAATAATCGCTCAATTAAGGGATTTTCCTAAGTATGTAAAAATTCTATTTGATAATCCTTCTTTAATCGAAGATTTGGGAGTTTTGGGCAATCAACATCAGCAAAATTCTTTTTCTTGGGATAAATCTATTGGCGCCTTCATTTCATTAATTGAAGGAAAAAATGAATTCCCCGATTTGACAATGCCTGCTGATATTCGCAATATGCAATCAAATTTGATTGAAAAAATTGAGAATATAGCCAGATCTCCTCATTATCAGCTCGAACAATATGTATTTTCAGTTATTATTCCGACCTATAATCGTGCAGATGTTTTGGTGATGTGCTTGGAAGCATTAAATAATCAGACATTTCCCAAAGACAAATTTGAAGTGATCGTAATTGATGACGGTTCGACAGATGATACAGAACAGAAAGTAAGAAATTTTCAGAATAAATATAAATTAACATATATCAAGCAGAATAATAGCGGACCCGGTCCTGCCCGAAATAAAGGTATTTTGCAGGCAAAGGGAGAATATTCTCTTATTTTGAACGATGATGCAATAATGGATCCAAACAATCTTGAGGCACATTTTAATGCTCATACAAAAAATAAAAATAATAAAGTTGCAATAATTGGAACATTCGATTATGCTCCCGAATTTCTCAAACGTCCATTTGTCTGGTTTGCTCAGAATTCGAACGTAGTCTTTTCTTATAATATGTTGGAAAAAAATAGACCATTTAATTATAGATACTTTTGGACCTGTAATATATCAATTAAAACTGCAGCTTTGATTGAAGCAGGACTTTTCGATGAAAACTTTTCTGAACCAATGATGGAAGATACTGAAATTGGATATAGATTGCAACAACTCGGTTATTCTGTTTATTTCATTCCTGATGCAAAATCTACGCACTATCATTGGCTCGATGTTCCAGGTTTTGTTAAAAGGCAGGAAATGAATGGTCGTAATGTGATAAAATTTATTTCAAAATATCCCAATACGTTAATAACAGAAAAAGCTGTATTTGGACTGTATAGTCTTGATGGTCCTGGTATAGCTCAATTACGCATTCGACATCAAGCACTCGCAAAAGAATCAAAGAATCTAGTCGAGCTTTTTACAAGTATTGATAATAAACTTGAAATACCTCTGGATCAACATCAGATTATTCTACCTGATCAATCTATGTTAGATTTGAAAGAATTAAAAGAACAAATGACTATGGGAGCTTCTACAATCCGTGAATATCATTATCTCACGGGAGTGCTAAAACAGCTTGAAAAACAAAACTATGAATTGACATATCATAGAAAGCCAATTTCGGGACCTGAATCCATTTTAGTTAAATTCGTCAAAAATCCACAATCAGAAGATACACAAGAAAATATCGAATTATCCGCAAGCGATATAGATGAAGGTGATTATCTTCAAATTTTATTTAATGATGCTAATCCAAAAAAAGTAAGTGCAGAAAATCTGCCAAGCATTCAACATGTGGAAAAACCCATAAAAATTCTCTTTACAATGTATGGATGGGACGAAAGTGGTGGTGGCACTCAATTACCACGTTCGATTGCTACTGCTTTGAGTAAAGAAGGATTTGATATTGCAGTATTTTATGCTGCGGGAAAGCATTCAAGTAATAATACGTCATATTATCTTGAAAAAAGAACGAGCAATAATATCAAACTTTATGGTGTGTATAATCGCCCGACCATATTTCTTGATGAAGCAAATCCACGCCGAGAAATTCGTGATGACAAAATACTGGAATTATTTAATTATGTGCTCGATCAAGAGCAACCTAATATCATACATTTTCATAATTTTCTCGGTCTTTCATTTTCAATTGCAGATGCTGCTGAATTTCGGCATATTCCAACGCTTTTCACTCCACATAATTATCAGTTGATTGACCCCGAACTTTATATGTTCGATATGGAAAATAATTTCAGAAAATGGAACGGAATCGATTTTTTTGAAAATTCCAATTTACCAAAAAAATATCCCGATAAAAATGTTGATTATAAAATCCGAACGCAAGTTGCCAAAAATTTGCTTGCAAATTCAATTGATTATGTCCTTGCAATTTCTCAACGTGAAGCAGATATTCTTTCGGAATTTTCAACTCAAAACAGAAATATCTTTGTTGTAAATCAAGTATCAAATATCTGCGATGAGCTTGCAAAAAAGAATTTTGCTCATCATTTACATAATCCAATTCGTATTGGTTTCATTGGTTCAATACTTATCCATAAAGGGATACATATAATTTATCAAGCTGCAGATTTGTTGAAAGATGAACCCGTCGAATTTTATCTTTATGGAATGGGCAGTCCCGAATTAATTAAAGCTTTGAGCAATTCATTTCCCAATGCAAAAGTGAAATATAATGGCGGATATTCAGAAAATGATTTGTTTAATATAGCAAAAGAAATTGATGCGATTATTATCCCAAGTATATGGGAAGAGGGAGGACCACTAACCGCACCTGAAGCAATTGCAATGCAGCTTCCAATCATCGGAGCAAATATTGGTGGGATACCTGATTTCGTTAAAGATGGAATAAATGGCTTATTATATCAATTCGATAATCCTGCTAATCTTGCTAATAAAATCAAAGATATAATCGATAATCCGCATATTCTTGAAGGATTTCGCGACAATTTGCATCTGAATATCACATTTCAAGATTATATTAATCATATATCATCTATTTATAAAAATATTATAAATAATAAAAAAATGGATAAAAGCGAAATCGAATTGCATTTTAATAATATTTTAAATGTTAATGATTCGTTTATAAAAACAAAACAGCACGGTGAAATTCCAATGGAAAATAAAGATGAAAGTTATCATATCTCCTCGGTATATAAGCCCTTGATGATTCATCTGGGAAGTCAGGGGGTATTTCTTGATGGTTTTGAAAATTTGGATGCACAACCACAGAGCGATAAGGAAATACCTTGCGATGTGAGGAAATTGCCTTATCCAAGCGATTCTGCCGATATGATTATGGCAATTGATTTGCTCCAGGTCTTTTCACATCGAGAAACGGATGCAGTGCTGACCGAATGGGCACGCATTTTGAAGAAAGGTGGTGCTATGATTCTTTCTGTGCCTGATTTAAAGATGATTTTGCAAGAATATTATAATGGGAATCTTCCAATTACTGATGTGAATCAATATCTTTTCGGCAAACAAATGAATGATTACGACTATCATTATAATAGCTTTGATGAAATATCCTTGCATAGACATCTCCAAGCGGCAGGTCTGCAAGTGATTGAAATTCAAAAGGAAGCAAACTCGATGCCTCGATTGATTGCACGGGCTATTAAAATATAGAATATTGATCAAATTGCTTTAAAAAGTTCACAATGACTTAATTTGCGGGCAGTTGCGAGGAATGAAATGACGAAGCAATCTAAATGGATGAATGAGATTGCCTCAAAAAGTTAGCAATATCCAAATGCTTTTAATAATTTTTCAAAAAGTCAGTGATTGCATTTAGCTTTTCATTATCCAGGCAATTAATATTTCCAATCAATTTTGTAATAAATGTCAAGTGTGCGGCATATTCAATAATTTCGGAGCGATTATATGCTTCGAATAAATCTTTACCAAAAGCAATTACCCCATGATTTGCAAGAATCAGCACATTGCTTTCAGCAGCAGAATTGCCAACAAGTTCAGCAAGAGTAAGCGAACCCATCCGTGCATACTCAACATAAGCGGGTTTGCCAACAATTGCGAAAATCTCTCCCGTAAGATTGGTGCTAATCTTCTCATTCGTTGCTGAATAAGCGGAAGCAAATAAAGGATGTGAATGTATTATTGTATTAACGTCACTCCTAGCCTTGTATATTGCAATGTGCATTTGCGATTCCATACTTAATTTGAGGTTACTTGATTCAGTAGGGTTGGAAATATTCCCCTCATAATCAGCAAGGCAGATTTGCTCAAAATCCAAATTCCCCTTGTCAACCCCCGAGGGAGTGATAAGCATTTCATTATTATCCAGACGCACGCTAATATTCCCACCTGAGGCACTAATCAATTGCTTTTCATATAATCGATTAGCATACTTTACAATTTCAGATCTAAAATAAACAGAATCCATTTTTATCCAAATAAAATGCAAATTAACAAAGCAAAATGAATTGAAGAAATTTATTATTTTATTATTAAAATTGTCTTATATTTGTAAAATATTAAAATTCAATCTAATGAAGAATATATTATACTTATTTATTGTCTTTTTGTGCTCTATATTATTTACTTATGCGCAGTCTCCTGATAATACAATGGCGGGTGTTGATACTCCAGTTATGCAAAGTTTATACCTTCAAATCAAGAATAATTCGGGTAATGAGCAATTAGGGAGAATGATAGCTCAGGATGATGCATCAATTACTATTGAAACAAAAGATGGGACAGAAATTAAATTTGATAGAAAGCATATTTCTTCAATTAATCCTCTTCAAGTGAAAGTGAAAACAACCGAAGATTTATGGTTCCAAGGGTTTTGCACAAATGAAACAGATTCAATAATCTCTTTGATTGATGACTCTAATGCAGAATATACAATTCAAAAATACAAAATTGTCGAAAAGCAATTGCTAAT
>DIEP01000153.1:11136-11315 GCA_002418685.1 Ignavibacteria bacterium UBA5771 | reverse complement strand
CCATAATCAAGAAGTTATTGATGAGGTTGTGAAAAGTTTTGAAACTGCAATATTGCATTTTCCTCCTAATCTTGTGCAAGATGTGGGTTACGCAATTTCCAAATTAAGCGAAGAATTTTCTCTTGCTATCATTTCTGACACAGGATTTACACCAGGCACAGTCCTTCAAGAACTTATGA
>DIEP01000153.1:10969-11115 GCA_002418685.1 Ignavibacteria bacterium UBA5771 | reverse complement strand
AAACCTCATCCCAAAGCATTTATGAAAGTACTTGATGAATTGAATTGCAAACCCGAAGAAGCACTGCACATTGGAGATATTGAAAATACTGATATAAAGGGAGCAAAGAATTTAGGAATGAAAGCAATACTTTTTATGGGCGATCC
>DIEP01000153.1:0-10796 GCA_002418685.1 Ignavibacteria bacterium UBA5771 | reverse complement strand
CATCTGACTGTTAATCAGAGGGTCGGCGGTCCAAGTCCGTCCTCGGGAGCAGGCAATAAAAAACATGAGAATAGAAATCTCATGTTTTTTTTATTAGTATTGGTTCATTTTGAAATAATATTAAAATTCTACTAATGACTATTTCAGGTTTCACTTTTGTCAAAAATGCCACTAAACTTTATTACCCAATCAAGCAATCAATTTTGTCAATCATTCCAATTGTTGACGAATATGTTGTTGCCTTGGGCGATTGCGATGCTGATGATAGAACCATTGATGAAATTCAGTCAATAAATTCAAGCAAAATCAAAATTATCAATACAGTTTGGGATACTCAAAAATACTCAAATGGCACCGAAAATGCACATCAAACTGATATTGCCAAGTCGCATTGTTCGGGAGATTGGCTATTTTATTTGCAAGCAGATGAAGTTTGCCACGAGAAGGATTTACCGAAAATCCAGAAACGATGCGAGGAACTTTATGATAATAAAGAAGTAGAAGGATTATTATTTCGCTATCTGCACTTTTGGGGCGATTATTGGCATTATCATAAATCGCACTCTTGGTATGCTAATGAAATACGAATTATCCGTAATGACAAGGATATTCACTCTTGGGAGTCTGCCCAATCATTCCGCCGAATTCCAAATTTCGATGGGGTTAATTTTCGCCAAAAAGAAGGAACCTTTAAGCCCAAGGTTGCAACAGTCGATGCAGATATATATCATTATGGATGGGTGCGACCTCCCGAGCTAATGCAAAGAAAAAGCAAAGCTTTGGACTCCATCCACAAGGGTGATAAATTAGCAGATGAAATTTATAATAATAAGCCTGCTTATTTTGATTATGGATATATAGGTGGACTAAACCGTTTTGAAGGAACTCATCCAAAAGTTATGCAAGAATTCATCGAAAAATTCAATTGGGGAGATAAATTAAATTATACTGACAAAACTGCTGATAATTCATTCAAGCATAATAAAATGAAAGATAAAATCTTATCTTTTATAGAAAATAATCTTTTTAATGGAGAACAAGTATTTGGTTTTAGAAATTGGATAAAAATGAAATTGTAAAGCGATTCTATCTTTTCTTCATAATTTTGAAAAAATTCACACTGTATTTGGAAATTCAAAATTTACATATTCAAAATTTAAGAAATCATCTTAATACTGAAATTACTATTAATAGTAATTTAAATGTATTTTACGGTAAAAATGGATCGGGAAAGACCACAATTCTTGAGGCAATTTCTCTATGTTCGCTTGCAAAAAGTTTTACATCAACAAATGATGCAAGTTTAATTAACGCAAATTATGATCATTATAAAATTGAATGTGTAGCCAAAAATATCTTGAACCTTGAATACAGAGTAAAATTATCATATCAGCGAGGATCTCGAAAAAAGATTACAACAAATTTCGGAGAGAATTTGTCGCCGAAGGACATAATTGGAGAAATGCCGCTTGTTATTCTTTCTCCTGATTTAAGCGAAATATCCAAGGGGATGCCCGAAAAGCGTAGAGAATTTATTGATAAAATCCTTTCACAAATCAGCAAATCATATTATGAGGATTTAATAAATTTTAAAAAAGCACTCAAAAATCGTAATTCTATCTTAATTCGTAATAAAAATGAAGGGATATTCAATCGTGATGTGTTCGACTCTTGGAATGATATTTTTGTGAATTATGCAACAAAATTGGTTCATAAGCGTCTTCTATTTTTTAAGGAATTCCCTCAATTATTTAGGAATTACTATAAATTCATTTCAGCAAATAATGAATATGTTGATTTGAAATATGAACTCGATAGTTATGCTAAAGGAATGGATATTGAGAATCTAGAATTTGACGATATAAAAGAACATTTTAATAAGATTTCAGCAGAAAAACTGAATATTGAAAAAATGCGAGGAATCACACTTTTTGGACCTCAAAAAGATGATTTTCAAATATTAATAAATGAATACCCCGCAAGGGATCGAGCATCTCAGGGGCAGCATAAATCGATAATCATCGCTTTAAAGTTTGCCGAGTTTGATTATATGTCTGTGCGAAAGAATGAAATTCCAATTGTGATATTAGATGATATTTTCTCGGAACTTGACGAAACTCGCTCCAATCTTGTGCTTCAGGAGTTGATGCGAAGGAATGCGCAAACTTTTATAACGTCGACCAATAGATATCCTTTTGAATTGTCAAATGACTATTTACCAATGATTTCCTTTTTTAAAGTGGAGAATGGTAAGGCTCTAAAAAAATGAAAACAATCAAAAACACAATTGAGGAAATTTTCCAAAGAAGTGGCAGAGAAGATTTGCTCTATAAATCAGAAATAATAATGGCTCTGAATGAAATCTTTGGAGAAAATCTATCCAAAAAGTTCAAAGTGAGATATTTTATTAATGGGAAACTCTTCCTTGAAGCAGAAAGTTCAATTTGGGCTTGGGAAATCTCGATGAATAAAGAAAATTTGAAAGAAAGTATAAATGAAAAATTGGGAAAACCTGTTATTAAAGAGATAATTACTCGATAATGTTTTTTGATACTCGAAGATACTTTAAGCTTATGAAATAAAATAGCTTTGACGCTTCCTTAATTTTTCGTAATTTTGTAAATCTATAAAATAAATTTTACTATGGCTGATGATTTTGATGTAATACAGGTAACAGAAGAATATAATGAGAGTAGCATTCAAGTTCTCGAGGGATTGCAACCTGTCAGAGAGCGTCCTGCTATGTATATTGGTGATATTGGAGACCGAGGACTCCACCATTTAATTCAAGAAGTAGTTGATAATTCAATAGATGAAGTTGTTGCGGGATATGCTAAGCACATTAATATTACACTACATACTGATGGGTCATGCACAGTTGAAGATGATGGACGCGGGATTCCAACAGGTCCCCACCCTACAAAGAAAGTTTCAACACTCGAAGTTGTAATGTCATATTTGCATTCAGGTGCAAAATTTAACAATAATAGCTACAAAGTTTCAGGCGGTTTGCATGGTGTTGGCGTATCTTGCGTAAATGCTCTATCAAGTGAGTTTGATGTAACTGTATACCGCGATGGAAAAATATTCAAGCAAAAATATTCAAAAGGAATAAGACTGACTGATGTTGAGGTTATCGGCAATACTAATCGCACAGGAACCACAATTCATTTTTTACCCGATCCTACTATTTTCCGAACACCTATTTTTAAATATTCGAAAGTTTCGGAACGTTTAAAGGAACTCTCTTATTTAAATCGAGGAGTTATTATTAATTTCAAAGATGAGAGAGAAAATGTTGAGGAAACTTATCATTATGAAGGTGGTCTATTAGATTTTGTCAAATATGTTGATATATCTTCAACAAGTCTAACAAAGCCAATTCTACTATCGGGAACGGGAAAAAATGATTCAGGCAAGGATGTATTAGTGGAAGTATGTATGGAATATACTGATAGCTACACGGAAAACATACTTTCTTATGTCAATAATATTAGTACTATCGAGGGTGGAACGCACGTTTCAGGATTCCGAGCAGCACTGACGCGTGTTTTAAATAATTATGCTTCTGAAAAATTAAATGGAAATAAATCTAAAATTCAATTGACAGGCGATGATTTCCGAGAAGGGCTGACAGCCATTATTTCTGTAAAAGTTCCTGATCCACTATTCGAAGGTCAAACTAAAACAAAACTTGGAAATAGCGACGTCGAAAGTATTGTCCGCTCAATCACAAATGAAAAATTATCCCAATATTTAGATCAAAATCCTAATGAAACAAAAAGAATATTGGACAAAGCAATTCTTGCCGCTGAAGCACGAATTGCAGCAAGGCAATCTCGCGAAATTGTAAGACGAAAAAATGCTTTCGAGACAAGCACGTTACCTGGAAAACTTTCTGATTGCTCATCGACAAATCCTGAAGAATGCGAAGTATATATTGTAGAGGGCGATTCCGCAGGTGGTTCTGCCAAGCAAGGTAGGGACAGAAAATTCCAAGCTATTCTACCATTAAAAGGAAAAATTCTGAATGTGGAAAAAGCGCGCTTGCATAAAATTCTTGAAAATGAAGAAATCCGAGCTATTATTCAAGCACTGGGAACGGGCTTCGGTGATGAATTTGATATTGGTAAGCTCCGCTACCACAAAATCATACTAATGGCTGATGCTGATGTTGATGGTTCACATATCAAGACCTTATTGCTCACTTTGTTTTATAATTATTTAAATGAACTAATATTGCAAAACAAAATATACATCGCAATGCCACCACTTTATCGCGTTAAAAAGGGCAAAAAGGAATTCTATGTATATGATGATAATGAACTTAATGAAACTTTATTGAGCCTGCAAAAAGAAGATCCACACGCAAAAGTGCTTGCTACAGAAGATTATGAAAATGATGATACAGAAGAAAAGAAAGAATTGAATATGAACGGCATTTCAATTTCACGATTCAAAGGACTTGGTGAGATGAACCCCGAGCAATTATGGGAAACTACTATGAACCCAGCAAAAAGAACTCTCGTTCAAGTAGCAATCGGAGAAGCAGCTGAAGCTTCGCGCGTTTTCCAGATGCTAATGGGTGAAAAAGTCGAACCACGTCGTGATTTTATCGAAAAGAATGCTAAATATGTAAAAAATTTGGATACATAATGAATCAAATTCATTATTTTATATTATTTATCTTACTATTCTCTACTTCATTTTCGCAAGTAGAGAATTTTAATAAACAATCTGAATTATCAAAAGGATTTATCGAGAAATTTAAATCCCAAGAGTTCGATGGAATTTATGCAATGTTCGACTCGACAGTTCAATCAAAACTTCCAATTGTTACTTTGCAACAGATTTATTCGCAAATCCAAGCACAATCTGGGGATATTGAAAATATATTAAACCAAAATTGCTCAATAAAGGGAGAATATATCCTTTGTGTCAATACTGTTAAATTGTCTAAAGGAAATTTGAAATTTTTGCTGAGTTTTAATAAGAACAATCAAATATCAGGTTTTTTTATTCAACCAGATGATGAAAAAGTAAACTATACAAATCCATCTTATGCTGATACTACCAAGTTTCAAAAGAAATCACTAAAATTCGGAACGGAATTCCCATTAGATGGAGAATTAGATTTGCCAATTGGACAAAAGCCCGTACCATGCATAATATTTGTCCATGGTTCGGGTCCCAATGATATGGATGAAACAATTCTCAGTAATAAACCCTTTAAAGATCTTGCTTATGGATTATCTTCGAATGGAATTGCAACTTTTCGTTATAATAAGAGAACATATCAATATGGTGCTCAATTAACTAAATATATTGACACACTAACGCTTGATTTTGAAACTCTCGAAGATGTTCAATTAGCTTATAATTATGTTAAAAATCAAGCAGGAATTGATTCAAAAAATATTTATATTCTTGGGCATAGTCTTGGGGGATATGCAATCCCAAAAATTGCCGAAATGATACCTGAAGCTGCAGGTTTTATTATGTTAGCGGGATCTGCTCGTCCCTTGGAAGAAGTTATATCTGATCAGTTCCAATATTTAAGCGAACTTCCAAATCCCAATATTACTCCCGAGCAACTTGATGAAGCAACACAACTTATAGAAAAAATAAAAAAGGAAGACTTTTCTGAAGTAAAATCACCCAGCGATTATCCTTTTGCAGCTTCACCTGCTTATTGGAAATATCTCCACCGTTATGATCCCCTCAAGTCAGCAAGTAAAATCAAGCGTCCAATATTAGTTTTGCAGGGCGAAAGAGATTACCAAGTCTCTCAAAAAGATTTCGAACTTTGGAAATCTGCATTAAAAAATAATAAGGATGCTGAATTTAAATTATATCCGAATGTCAATCATCTTTTCCTTGAAGGGACAGGCAAATCAACTCCTGATGAATATAACACTATTGGTCATATTCCCATCTATGTTATAAATGATATAGTGAACTGGGTAAATAAAAGCAAATGATTCACAAAGTATTAGCAAGAAATACACACTAAATTAACAATTATATACTAATTTGAGTTTTTAAATGGTTTTAGTTTATAAATACAATACGGACAATATGCAAACAAATCAGAAAAGTATTGTTGTAGTGGATGATGAGCCTGATATAATAGATCTTGTTAACGTCCATCTCACTAAAAATGGATACCGCGCTCGCTCTTTTGAAAATGGGTTGGGATTGATGGAATATTTAAAATCAAATTTACCCGATTTAATAATATTAGACCTTATGCTCCCGGATGCTGATGGATTGGAAATATGCAAAACTCTGAAGAAAGATGATAGATTTAGCAATATACCTGTGATAATGTTAACTGCCCGAAGCGATGAAATGGATCGTGTGCTTGGTCTTGAAATTGGCGCTGATGACTATATCACAAAGCCATTTTCACCAAGAGAGCTTGTCGCACGTGTGAAAGCAGTTTTAAGACGCGATGAGAAAGTATCAAAAACTCAGAAGATAAGTATTGGTGGAATTCTTGATATTGATTTGCAACGCTATGAAGTTAGTGTCGAAGGTCAGAAAGTGGATTTAACTTCTACCGAATTCCGCATACTGCGGATGCTTGCAGAACGGAAAGGGTGGGTTTATTCAAGAGAAAGTATTTTGGAGTCTCTCGGAGTTTTTGAAAAAGGCGTATTGGATAGAACTGTCGACGTTCATATCAAAAATATTCGCGAAAAACTCGGTCCTGCTGCAAGATTTGTGAAAAACATTCGCGGCGTTGGCTACAAAATAGAAGAATAATTGTTATGAAATCCATCTTTGCTAAATTATTCTTTGGATTCACGGCACTTTTATTTGCCTTTGCAATTATAACTTCCTTATTTGCGTATAGTTCAATAAAACAATATAATTTAGAAATATTTAAGAAAGATCTTTACAATCTCAATTCGTTGCTTGAAGAAAATGTGAAGAATTCTATTATATCGCATGATACAGTTTCATTAAGGAAATATATCAATGAAAGTGGAAAAAAAATCAATATCCGCTTGTCAATTATTGGAAAAGATGGAAAAGTTCTTGCGGATTCAAGAGCTAATGCTGATACAATGGAAAATCACCTCAATAGACCCGAAATTCAGCAAGCATTAAAACATAATCGATTTGGGAGCTCAGAAAGATACAGCCATACAATGCAAAATGATATGTTGTATGTTGCTTTTCCAATATACAATAATAATAATGAGATTGTTGGCTTTTTGCGTTCGAGTTATTTTCTCCAAGATCTCAATCCCCTATTGACCAATTTGTCGCAAAATCTTTTGAAAATATTTCTGTTTTCTATTCTTTTTGTTTTGATTGGTGTCTATATCATTGCACGTAATATATCAAAACCAATTAGCGATCTTTCATCAGCAACAAAGAAGGTAGCAAAAGGGGAATTTTCAGCACTATTGTCTACAAAACGGAAAGATGAGTTTGGAGAATTAGTTGAAGATTTTAATTTTATGTCCAAACAAATTCGCGAGCTTTTCGACGAACTAAATTCGCAAAAAAATGAGCTTCGTTCTATTATTTCAGCGATTCCTGACGGGATATTAGTTATTAGAAATGAATTCGTATTGCTAACAAATATTGCTTTTGAAAGAATGTTCGATGTTAAGTTTTCAAACCAAATGCAAATCAGCGAAATCGCAATACATGATATTCTAGTAAATTTAATTAGCAAATTGGAAACATCAGGTTCATTTTTAACAGAGGAATTAGAGATAAATGGAGTCCTTTATAATGTATCATTGAGCCGAATTCCTTCCAGTGAAGAAATTATATTTGTTTTTCACGACGTAACTGAACTCAAAAAACTTGAAAAAATCAAGAAGGATTTTATTATCAATGTGTCCCATGAACTCAAAACTCCATTAACAGCAGTTAAAGGTTTTATCGAAACGCTTGAAGAGGAAATCACCGATGATGAGCATTTGCGATATGTTCAAATCGTTCGCAGGCATACAGATAGATTAATTGGCATTGTTCAGGATTTGCTTCTACTTTCCGAATTGGAAGATAATTCAGCTATAAATAAATTGCTTATTTCCCCCGTAGATTTTTCGATACTCATCGATGGAATTACAAAGCTTTTCGAGCAGAAATTAAAAGAAAAGAATCTTTATTTGAACATTCATATTGAGCCAAATTTCCCAAAAATTAATGTCGACGCTTATAGATTTGAACAAGTGTTGATTAACTTAATTAACAATTCCTTGAAATATACCGAGAAAGGTGGAATTGAAATCAATGCTTATACAAATAATGATAAAGTCATCATCGAAATTCTCGATACAGGTGTAGGAATTAGCCCCGAAGATCGCGAACGAATTTTTGAGCGATTTTATATCAGCGACAAATCACGTTCTCGTAAGTCAGGCGGTAGTGGCATTGGGTTATCCATTGTCAAGCATATCGTAATGCTACACAACGGCAAAATATCAGTCGACCCAACCTATACAAAAGGAGCCAAATTCGTCATCGAGCTAACAAATAAGTAGAGTTTATCGCAAAGTCTAAAAACTCACAAATTATCATTTTATAATTTAGTATTCTCGTCATCTCTCAAAGATTTCAGGATCTCTCGCTCCGCTCATAATGACCAAAACAAAACTTTTGATACAATTCCTCTTTTTCTAATCTTGTTCCAATTACAGCAAATATGGGCTTGTGGCAACACTGCCCAATTTAATAATAAAATATAGTTTTAATTGTTGAGATTCGCAGTTGAATTTCCCTATTTTTTGATTTCTTCCCGTTGTTGCTATGATTCTAATATATATTGGTGATTTTTTAGAAAATCATTTTCAATAAGATGAACGGCATATCGCAAGATAGTGTAATAATACAAGTATTTATGGACAGTCATCATACAATCTACACTAAATTTTATTTAAATTTCAATATATCTTTTGTCAATTCGTTAAGAAATAATATAATAAAAAAAAAAGGATAAACTATGCTCGATTTAAAAATTTACAGCTACACAGACAAACCAGATTCTAATGAAAAAAATAAAATTGTTGATTTTTTATTTGAACATTTAGAAAACTTCAGAGATAACAAGGCAGACATTGAAAAAGCTATAAATTATGCTTTCAAAGAATATACTTCCTTTGGAGGGTTTGTTCTTGCTTATTATGAAGATTCAAAATTATTAGGCGCAGTTGTTGTCAATCAAACAGGAATGGAAGGTTATATCCCTGAAAATATTCTGGTCTACATTGCAACACATAAAGACTATCGGGGAAAAGGAATAGGAACAATGTTAATGAACGAAGCCATTAATCGCGCAAACGGGAATATTGCATTGCATGTTGAACCCAATAACCCTGCTAAATTCCTATATCAAAAACTAGGATTTACAAGCATATATTTAGAAATGAGACTAACAAAGAAAGCTGTCTGATGCCTTATATAACTTTAAATGTAAAGAAATTACAACACAATTATTCATTTTTAGATAATTTATTTCGGGAGAATGGAATTGAATGGTCAATAGTCACTAAGCTATTATGTGGGAATAAGAACTACATAGCAGAAGTACTTAAATTAGGAATAAAACAGGTTTGCGATTCGAGATTGGTAAACCTGAAAGTAATAAAATCATTAAATCCCAAAGTAGAGACAATTCTCATAAAGCCGCCACCAAGACGTTCTCTTAGTAATATTGTAAAATATGCTGACATAACTCTAAACACTGAGAGGACTACGATTAAATTATTATCTGAAGAAGCTCAGAAGCAAAACAAAATACATAAAATAATAATTATGTTGGAATTAGGTGAGCTCAGGGAAGGTGTAATGCACGATGATTTCGTTAAGTTTTACGAATTTGCAATTAATCAAAAAAATATTGAAGTTGTCGGAATTGGGGCTAATTTCACTTGTTTATATGGTGTGTTACCAAGTTATGACAAACTGATGCAATTGTGTTTATATAAACAAATATTAGAGACAAAATTTAACAAAAAAATCAAATATCTTTCTGGTGGTTCTTCTGTTGTAATTCCATTTATTCTTATAAATTTATTACCAAAGGAAATCAACCATTTTAGAGTTGGGGAAACTCTTTTCTTTGGTACTGATATTTATAATAATTCAGTGATTGAAGGAATGAGTACTGATGTTTTTACTCTTTATAGCGAGATACTCGAATTAAAGAAAAAACCAAATCAACCCTACGGAGAGCTAGGCACAAATCTTGAAGGTATTTCTTTCGATTTTGACAATACAATACCAGTAGAAGAAAGTTATAGAGCTATACTGGACTTTGGAATAATTGATACTGACAAGGAACATATTCAGTTTTTAGATCCCGAAATTAAAATTGTTGGAATAAGCTCTGATATGACTGTTGTTAATATTGGAAATAATCCTAATAAATATAAGGTTGGTGATTTTATTGAAATTAAGTTAGATTATATCAGTGCTTTAAAAATTCTACATTCAAAATATGTTGAAAAAATTGTAAATCTTTAAATGCAATAGTGATCAATTCTTGGGAATTCACTAGACAACATAAATATTTATTGAATCCAAATGTAAGGCTTTTAAATCTTACTTTCCTAAATTCTCTTATATCAATCGGACACAATACTGTCCAAATACTTCCCTCAAAGAATTATTGTTTTTTATCTGAAAGAACTATGAATATTCTATGTGATAATATTCTTTAAAATATTGCTTTTTATTTTATATTTTTTTATAAATTGCTTTTTTCCAAAAATAAATATATAAAATATGCGGCTTAAATTTACTGTGAATGCAGAAAATAGCACCAGAGA
>DIEP01000108.1 GCA_002418685.1 Ignavibacteria bacterium UBA5771 | reverse complement strand
CCAGATCCAAATGTTGATTTCTACTTAACTGATATTTCATTAAATTTTAAGACAATAGCAGATCTCTTGCTCGAATTTAATATTCAGAATCCTATCCAAGTGAATATATCTGAAGATTAAAATACAATTTTTTCAGTATTAATTAGTTTATAGGTTTAGATTTATGAAGTTATGAAGAAATATTTTTCAAATATCATTGTATTCATCTTATGTTTAATGCCGATATTGGCACAAGCAGAAGATGATGAAAGAGTCCGAAAAGTTGATTCTATCTTTGTATATAAACCTGCTCAACCCATAGAAATATATAATCCAAATGCAAAATTTATAAGTAATTCAATTTGTGCTGATGTTATTTTTTCTAATTCGGGTTTTGGTGGTGGCTTGCTTTACACTCATTCTTTAGATGAAGACAATATGTTATTTGCAAATTTTTATATATCTGGCGCAAGAAATACTGATGAAATTGAATATTGGGATTATAATACAGGTCGATGGATTGTGCCTAATAAAATCAATAGGTTGTTTATGATTCCCTTGACATTGGGATACACACGACTGATGTTTCAAGATGCAATTGCAGGTTCATTCAAACCCTTTATCACAGGAGGAATTGGTCCGACATTCATTATTTCAACTCCTTATGAAAAGGAATGGTTCACAGCTTGGAATTATGCCAAGACATACGTGCGATTAGATGCATATATTGGTGTGGGTGCATATTTCAGCTTGATTGATAATTCCGTAGCATCCGCTAATATTCGATATTATTACATTCCATTCGGAGGAAATGGACTCGAAAGCATTCGAGGCTTGCCTATCAAAGATTTCGGAGGTTTAGTCCTCTCTGTTTCAGTTGGTTATACTTTTTAATTTATCCTCCAATTGCAACCCCGGTAAATGTGTGATTCATGTGCAGTGAATTGTATTGCTCACCATAAGTATTAAATCCTATGACTTCATATTTTTTCAGCACATTGTTATATTCATCTTGAGATTTTGTTCCTTCAATTTCCAAACGACGGAAAGCGCAGTCAAAACCAAGCAAAAGCTGAATATCACCAATTTTCCGCTCAATTTCTCGAAATTTATCGTTTAAATTTTGAGTGATTTCTCCTGCTTTGCCAAGACTATATATTTTATTTTCCTCAACAGCACATGCAAATTTCAAACTCATATCGGGATTAGCTTGCAAAATTTCTCGGATATACCATTCTCCGTAATAATTTTCAATTAAGGGATTCTTTGAAAAGTATCGAGGTGAAAGTTCTTCTTTTGGGACACCAATTAAATTGGCATAATACAAAGCAGCAGGCTCATCATTAATTTGATATACAATACGATTGCGTGGGTTGGCTTTTGTAATGTTCAGCAATTTTGCCGTCGGAACAAAGTGATGCGTTTTGATGATTTCGAATGGCAATTCTGATTCGACTATAATAAATGCTGCTCTATTAGATTTGAAAAGATAATTATGATAAATTTGCGTTTTGATAAAATTTAGATTGTCGCCCGCAGAGCCTCCCACAATTGGTATATTATTAAATGTGTTAGCAAGTATGCTTATTACTTGCTCTTCCTTTAAAGATAGACCATCGATTAAAAGAATCCCAAAGATTTTCTTAGGATTCAAATAAGTATTGAATTTCAAATCATGTACTATTTCCTGTGCAGCCCGTAATGAATCTTTGATGGAGAAATTATCTAAATCATCTATATCAAATATGTGAAAAGCAAGCATATCGGACTGAATACTAAATCCCGCAATAGAATTTGTCATTAATCCATCCGTGGTCAGTTCCCCCGCAGTAGTTGTTCCCACTATTTTTTTTGCAGGAAGCTGGTTCAAAGCGTGCTCAACTGATTGGAGATGATAATTCGAAGAAACAAAAGCCATCACGATATCATTTCTATCTTGTGCGATTTGCTCATAAAGTTCTTCGACAGCTTTTTGCGGGTCAGGATTGAGGGAATAACCCCGTCGAACTTGTATGTTTTTATTCATTTTCTAAATTTTGAAATTATAAAAAGCAATTTAATAATTATTTTTATAATTCTAATAAAAATATGAAAAAAGTTACTATTTTTATAAATTATAGTTATTCTCCTTCTTTCTTCGAGCTTGCTTTATTCTCAAAAAGAAACTTATAACTGGTATTTGGATTTAGGGAGTGGTTATTATGGTTTTTATGGAATAACATTTATGCCTGATGGGAAGATACCAACTACATTAAAGAATGGAGAAATGGTGAAACAATGAAGAAATTATTTTTTTAAATACTATGGCTTTCAATTGGAACAGTTGCTTTCCAAAGATTTCAATCTACATCTAAAGAATTAACTACTGCCAAGGTTGCTTATAATAACAAGGGATATGATAGAGCAATTGATTATGCACAACAAGAAGTAGCGAAAATTCCTACTAATACAGAAGGCTATCTTGTGCTTTCTCAAGCATATATCAAAAAAGATGACGGGATGAATGCTGTAAAATCAGCGAAAAGAGCAGATGATTTACAAATAGGAAAAATACCTTCCCAACAACCCAAATTACTCCTTTTCCAAATTTGGACTGAAGCTTACAATAGGGGTGTCAAAAATCTAATATAGGGGCGTCAAAAATCTAAATAGATCTTAATCGACTTAATAAAATATAAAACAGGAAATCGAATTATAATCTGGAGAAAAAATGAACAAATTAAAATTGTTTATATCAATTTTATTTATAGTGTTTAGTGAGACATCTTTTTCACAAAATAATACATTGAATTTAGATTCATTAATTTCTGAGGTAAAGCAGAATAATCCACAATTGAAAGCATTGAGGAACAAAGTGATTGCTGCTGAAAGTAAAATTGGTCAAGTGTCGACTTGGGAACCACCACAAATTGGAGTTGAATTTTTCAATACTCCGATAGAGTCATTCCCAAATCCTTTTGAAAATCAGATGGAATACGATTATTTCATTCAGCAAATGTTTCCATTCCCAGGAAAAATTAATAATATGAAAAAAGCAGCGCAAAACAATGCATCAATGACAAGTCAAGAATATTTTACATTAGAGAAAAAAATAATCAGAGATTTAGAAAATTCGTATTATGAGCTATTTTTTATTCAAAAGAAAATTGAAATAAATAAAGACAATCAAGAACTAATGAAGCAGTTTGTTGAAATTGCAAGTCGTCAATATGAAGTCGGAATGGGGAAACAACCCGATATAATACGCGGGCAAACCGAACTCTCAACTTTGATAAACGAAGGAATAAATCTACAAAAAGAGGAAACTGATACTAAAACGATGATTAATGTGCTATTAAACCGTGAGGCTAATTCTCCTATAGAAATTGTACTAGAAATTAACGATACAATCCCGGATTTAACCTACGAAAGACTCTCACGATTAGGTTTTGAAAACAGACCTGAATTAAAAGGGATGCAATTCGGTATCGAAATGAATAAATCTGAATTAGCCATTTCAAGAACGGAATATTACCCTGATTTAATGGTGCGGTTGATGTATAAAAATATGACAAATACAGGAAACGATTTTTGGTCAGCTATGTTTGGAGTTAATGTTCCGCTTGCATTTTGGTCAAAGAATAAATTCACAAAAAAAGTAGAAGAGAATGAAGCAAACATACAAAAAGCAGAAGAAGATTTTAATTCAATGAAGAATATGATTGCCTATGAAGTTCAAAATGCATTAGTAAAACTGGAAACAAATAGAAACTTGAAGGATCTGAGTAAAAACACAATTATCCCCCAAGCACAACAAACATTGCAATCAACAATTGCAACTTATCAGACGGGTAAAACAGAATTCCTAATGGTTCTTGACGCATATAAAATGTTATTTAACTCTCGGGTAGATTATTATATGTATTTAATGAATTTTATGCAAGCAAAAGCACAGCTGGAGCAAGCTGTTGGTTTGAAATTAAATGAAATTATTTCTAATTAATGCAGATTTAAAAGGAAAAATAATATGAAAAAGATTATAGTTATTTCGCTTATATTTTTAATTATTGGATTTGCAGTAGGCTGGTTTATTTATGGAAAAAATACTAAGAATTCAAATTCTGAAAATACAACACAACAAACTCCAGCAAAGAAAATTGCCTATTATCAAGATCCAATGCATCCATGGTATACTTCAGATAAGCCAGGTAAAGCTCCTGATTGTGGAATGGATCTTGTTCCCGTTTATGAGGGAGCAGAAAATACTAATGGAATAAAAATTGATCCTACGGTAATTCAAAACATTGGTGTAACAACTGAAGAAGTCAAAAAAAGAACTTTAACAAAGGAAATAAGGACAGTAGGGAAAATTGATTATAACGAGACTCGATTATATTCAGTTAATACTAAGTATATGGGATGGGTAGAGAAGTTATATGTTAATTACACAGGAAAATATGTTAGTAAAGGTGAAAAATTGTTGGAAGTCTACAGCCCTGATTTGGTAAGCACACAAGAAGAGTATTTGCAAGCAGTCAAATATAGAAAAAGTTTAGAAAATAGTTCAGAAGATATAAAGAAAGGAGCAGAAGATTTAATCCAAAGTGCAAAACGCAGATTATTATATTGGGATATATCTGAAACTGAGATTGATAATTTAGAAAATAAAGGAATACCCAAAAAAACGCTACCAATATATTCTCCCGCTAATGGAATTGTTACAGATAAAATGATTGTTGAAGGTGATAATATAATGACTGGTATGAATTTATTTAAAATTGCTGATTTATCAAGTGTTTGGGTTATTGCTGAAATTTATCAGTTTGAATTACCGTGGGTAAAAGTTGGGCAGACTGCTGATATTGAACTTTCATACCTACCCGGGAGAAGTTATAAAGGGAAAATTAACTACATTTATCCGTATCTTGGGATGGAAACTAAGACTATCAAAGTAAGAGTAGAACTGAGAAATACATCAAATTACGATTTAAAGCCTGGAATGTTTGCAACAGTAATAATCAAATCCCCTATCAAAATCGAATCGATAGCTGTGCCCGATCAAGCCATTATTCGGTCAGGAGAAAGAGATATAGTTATAATTTCTCTTGGAAATGGATATTTTGAACCTCGTGAAGTGAAATTAGGTGTTGCGGCAAATAATTATGTTCAAATTCTTGAAGGTCTACACGAAGGAGAGCAAGTTGTAACATCTTCACAATTCCTCATTGATTCAGAAAGCAATTTAAGAACTGCGATTAATCAAATGTCGAATCATAGTCAGCATAATATGTCAAGTGAGAGTAATTCACAAATGGATACGAAGTCAAATCAAAATGAACAAGAAAAAAATAATAAGGATGCAAATCAAAAGAACAATTTGGATAATAGTAAAATGAATGACAATGATATGCAGCAAATGAATCAAGGAGGAAAATCCAAAGAGGTTTCTCCTCTAATTCGAACAGGAATAATAGATCTAAAAGCAATTGATAAAAACAAAGATGGTAAAGTTTATCAGGATATGATGGACTGGAATGTCATATCCGATGAGCCAGGAACTTGTCCAATATGTGGAATGAAGTTAAAAGAAGTAACACTCGATGAAGCAAAAAAGAATTTAGAAGAACATGGGTTTAAAGTCAAATAAAACAATAGGATATTAAATTGCGAATTCAAAATCCAAAATTGGAAGCGATTCCAAAATATAAAATATTGGAGAGAAGATGTTAGAAAAAATTATCGAATTTTCATTAAAGAATAAATTTCTTATAATACTAATCACATTGATTACTATTGGATGGGGTATTTATTCGATGCAAAATATCAATTTGGATGCAATACCTGATTTAAGTGATGTGCAAGTAATTATTTATACTGAATATCCTGGGCAATCCCCGCGCATAATAGAAGATCAAGTTACCTATCCATTAACAACTTCAATGGTCTCAGTTCCGGGTTCTGAAGTGGTTCGAGGTTATTCATTTTTTGGTTATTCTCTTGTCTATGTAATTTTTAAAGATGGAACAGATTTATATTGGGCAAGAAGTAGAGTGCTGGAATATTTAAATTATTCGCAAAAAAGATTACCGCCTAATGTCGTTCCAACACTTGGTCCCGATGCAACAGGAGTTGGGTGGGTATTTGAATATACATTATCTTCGAAGAAAAGATCCTTGCAAGAATTGCGCTCAATTCAAGATTGGTATTTAAAATATGAATTAACAGCTGTTGATGGAGTTTCTGAAGTAGCAAGTATCGGTGGATATGTCAAGCAATATCAGGTTACAGTGGATCCTGTAAAACTTCTTGCTTATAATATTTCAATCGATATGGTGGAAATGGCGATTAAAAAATCAAATAATGATGTTGGTGGTGAAGTTATTGAAATGGGAGAAACCGAGTTTATGGTTCGAGGACTTGGATATATCAAATCTATTGAAGATATCAAAGAAATCCCAGTGATGGTTAATAAAAACACAAATACCCCTGTATATATAAAAGATATTGCAGATGTTACGATTGGTCCATTGATGAGAAGAGGGATAGCTGAATCAGATGGAAAAGGTGAAACTGTTGGGGGAATTGTGGTTATGCGTTATGGAGAAAATGCTCTCAAGACAATAGAAAATGTTAAAAACAAATTAGAAACATTAAAACCGGGATTGCCCGATGATGTTAAAATCAATATTGTTTATGATAGGTCAAGTTTAATACAAAGTGCAATAGACACATTATCGGGAAAATTGATAGAAGAAATAATAATTGTAGCATTAGTCTGCATTTTATTTTTATTTCATGCAAGAAGTGCAATGGTTGCTGTATTCACATTGCCAACAGCCATATTAATGTCATTCATAGTAATGAAAATCCAGGGTATAAATGCGAATATTATGTCGCTTGGTGGAATTGCAATTGCCATAGGGGCAATGGTTGATGCTGCTATAATAATGGTTGAAAACGCTCATAAACACATTGAAGAAGATAATTTGAAACCACCTGAACAAAGAAGAGAAAGGGGGAAATTAATTTTGGATGCATCAAAAGAAGTTGGACCTTCACTCTTTTATTCATTATTAGTAATAACTGTTTCATTTATTCCTGTATTTACATTAGAAGCACAAGAAGGGAGATTATTCCGACCATTAGCATTTACTAAAACATATTCGATGGCTGCTGCAGCAATTCTTTCAATAACAATTGTTCCTATTTTAATGAGTTATTGGATAAGAGGCAAAATAAAGCCGGAAGAGAAAAATCCTATCAATAGATTTCTTATCAAAATTTATCATCCCGTAGTTGATTTTGCTATTAAGTATCGTTGGGGAGTTTTAATAGTTGCTTTTCTGTTAATATTATCTTTATTAATTCCATTGAATAAAATTGGTTCTGAATTTATGCCGCCATTATACGAAGGTGATTTACTTTATATGCCAACAACAATGCCAGGAATATCAGTGACAAAAGCAAAAGAAATATTGCAACAGTCTGATAAAATAATTAGTCAATTTCCAGAAGTGCATCACGTTTTTGGAAAAGTTGGTAGGGCAGAAACATCTACAGATCCAGCGGGGTTTGATATGCTTGAAACTACTATTATGTTAAAACCTGAAAGCGAATGGAGACCCGGAATGACAGTGGATAAATTGATTTCTGAATTGGATCAAGCAGTTAAATTTCCTGGTGTCACGAATGCTTGGACAATGCCCATAAAAACAAGAACTGATATGCTTAGCACAGGAATAAAAACACCTGTTGGAATAAAAATTTCAGGTCCCGACTTGAATGAACTACAAAATATCGGACAACAAGTTGAATCCGTAATGAGGAAAGTTCCGGGAACCGCAAGTGCATTTGCTGAAAGATCTGTCGGAGGGAATTATCTCGACATTGATATAAATAGATTTGAAGCAGGAAGATATGGACTGACAATTGATGACGTCGAAAAAGTGATAATGACTGCCATTGGTGGAATGAGTGTGACAAATACAGTTGAAGGACTCGAAAGATATACAGTAAATTTGAGATATAGCAGAGAATTAAGAGATAATATTGAAGCAATAAAAAGGGTACTTATTTCTGCACCAACAGGAGAGCATGTTCCACTTGGGCAAATAGCCTCAATTATTCCCCGAAAAGGTCCAATGGTCATTAGAAGTGAGGATACACGTCCAAATGCTTGGGTTTATGTAGATATTAAAAATATTGATGTTGGAACATATGTAAAAAATGCACAAAAAGCCGTAGCGGAACAAATAAAATTGCCTGCGGGGTACAATATTGTATGGAGCGGTGAATTTGAATATATGGAAAGATCCTCACGAAGGATGATGCTCATTATCCCTCTTACTTTGTTTATTGTTTTTCTGATTATATATCTAAATACTCGTTCTATTATAAAGGTTGGAATTGTATTTTTGGCTATACCTTTATCATTAATTGGAGCATTTTGGTTTGTATATTTGTTGGGTTACAATTTGAGTATGGCAATTTGGGTTGGGATAATTGCACTTGCGGGATTAGATGCAGAAACTGGTGTAGTAATGCTTTTGTATCTAGATGTTGCACTTAAAGAATGGCGACAAAAAGGAAGGCTAAATTCATTGACTGATTTGAAAGATGCCATTCATCATGGTGCAGTGAAGAGGGTTAGACCTAAAATTATGACTGCATCAGTGATATTAGCGGGTTTGCTTCCAATAATGTGGAGTCATGGTGCGGGAGCGGATGTAATGCAGAGAATCGCAGCTCCAATGATTGGTGGTGTTGTCACTTCAGTATTAGGTGAATTAGTTGTTTATCCAGTTCTCTATTATTTATGGAAAAGCTGGGAACTGCGGAAACAAGCGAAAACGGAAGGATTGATTTTAAAATCTTAATTAATGCAAAGATTAAAAAATAAAGCCATATAAAAAAAAGAAAAAATCAGAATAAAAAAATCTATTAAAACGAAAGAAATTAACAAGATGTAATGAAGAACTTTAGTGTCTTTATAATTTAATAACATTTTTAAACAATAAATTATTTTAATAACTTATAAATGGAGTACAAAATGAAAGCAATAAAAATTTTCGGGAAATTGTTCTTAGCAGCAATGTTTCTCATTAGTGTGTCCGCATTAGCACAAGAAAAAAATGATTCAACAAAGTTAGATCACAAAATGATGAAACACGACCAACAAATGATGCACAACATGATGCAGGATTCATCAATGCAGTATAAAATGCAAGACACGAACGGAATGGGACATGGGACTACTGCCATGCTTGATTCTTCGGCAATTCGAAAAGGAGTAATCGATTTGAAAGCAATTGATAAAAACAAAGATGGCAAAGTCTTTCAAGATCAAATGGACTGGAATGTTATTTCTGATAAGCCAGGCGAATGCCCCTTGTGTGGGATGAAATTAAAAGAAGTAACTCTTGAAAAAGCAAAAGAAAATTTGCTAAAACATAACTTTAAAGTGAAAGAAAATTAAAATAATAAAGATATTAGTCATTGAAGTTATGCTGAAACCAAATTTTAATAGCCGTTACATCTATGTCCGGGAAGAATCTTGATAAACATTTTATTCAATATGTTCGTTAATAATAACTTATGGAAAACCGACCTGAATATATTGAACAGAACTTTGACTTTATTGTGGCTAAGGGGCAAAATCCCGAACGAATTGATGTGTATTTAACTCATTCAGTGCAAAATGCAACGCGCACAAAGGTGAAACGCTCGATTGATGAGGGACGTGTCCTGATTAATGGCAAAATAGCTAAAGCAAATACAAAAGTCGCTCCAAACGACATAATACAATGCAAGATATTGAAACCACCGCCAATGGAACTAATTCCGCAAAATATTCCATTGGATATAGTATTTGAAGATGATCACTTGATAGTAGTTAATAAACCAGCGGGTATGGTTGTTCATCCCGGATACGGCAATCGATATGGAACTATAGTAAATGCAATCCTTTACTATTTGGGAAAACGTGAGCCTATTCCTATTGTTGTAAATGAGGAAGATACTGAAAGCGAGAGCGATGAAGAAGAAATCGATGAAGCAACGATTTTTGGAAGCGAAGAGATTCGCCCCGGTATTGTTCATCGAATTGATAAAAACACATCAGGATTGCTCGTAATTTCCAAAAATACGCAAGTTCACATCGCTCTTTCTCAACAATTCCACGATCATACAATTTCGCGCGAATATTGGGGGATTGTGTGGGGAAAGTTGCCTGAATCAAGTGGAACAATAGAGGGTCTGATTGATAGATCTCCTCAAAATAGAAAGAAATATGCTGTTGCCAAAAGAAGTGGCAAAACTGCAAAAACCGATTATGAAGTGCTTGAGGAATTTGAATTTGCAAGTTTGGTCAAGTTCAAATTGCATACAGGTCGAACCCACCAGATACGCGTTCATACAGCATATTTGAAACATCCAATACTTGGCGATGACTTATATGGTGGTAATATAATTCTTTATGGCGGACAATCAAATTATATGCGTTCCAAAGCTCAAAAATGTCTTCAAATCGCCCAGAGACAAATGCTCCACGCAAAAACGCTTGGATTTATTCACCCTGTTACAAATCAAGAAATATATCTCGACTCGGAACTGCCCCAGGATTTTAAAGATTTACTGGAATTTTTGCGAAAAGGTATGGAAGAGTAGAGAAGATTGCTTTGCAACTTTCATAATGATTACCCTATTTTTCACGTTCTTGGTTATTAATTTGTTATTAATTGTAATATTTTATTTTCATAATTTTGAATGCTATGTAAAACACTTAATATCAGAACAGGTAATTAATGAATTTAGAAAAATGGGAAGATGCATCTATTAACAAATTTCTTTTAATTATCCTATTTGCATTTGTTGTAATATCGGGACTATTGCTAATCAATTCTTTCCACGGCGATCCTTCCATTTACTTCATTTATGCCAGAAATATTGCCAATTTAGATTTCTTTTCCTATAACCCCGGAGAATTTTCCTCAGGCAGCACTTCACCACTTTGGGCAATAATCTTATCCCCTTCATTTTTATTGCCAAATAGCATATTGATAATTAAAATTTTCTGCTTAATCCTAACCATCTTTGCTTTTTTCATTGCATATCGAGCCGCAATCAATATAACTGGTTCAAAATTAGGTTCCACTTTTGGTTTGATTTTCCTAATTTATTATGCACTAATTCCATGTTTGTTATGTTATGAAACTCCCTTAACGATAATATTATTGAGCATTTTATTAGTAATTAATAAAAAAATAATTTCGGGCGAATCCAAAGCAGGATCATTTATTTGGCTTTGTATTATTTGGAGTTTGATACCATTATCAAGACCCGATGCAATTGCAGTAGTAATTGCCGACGCATTATTATTGATGTTTTTTAAAAGACACGAGAGCAAAAAGTTATTCATTTTTATTTTAATATTTTCGATAGCATTGCTTCCATTGGCTTTGTATTTTACTTATTCAAGTTTGCAAACAGGTATGGCGTCCAATTCCTCGTATTGCAGAGCTTTTGCATTGCAGGAAACCGCCAAACAATTTATGGGCATCTCATTTTCACTTGAAAGCATACTTGCACTGCTTTCCTACCCAATGATATTATTTCTTATTATAATTGTATGGGAACTTAGCCAGAAATATGCTTTATACCGCAAAAATTCAAAACAAAGTCCCAATGCAAGAAACACTGCAAAAAGCGTGATTGAACAAGATTATTTCTTTGTGCTTCTTGCGTTTCTTATATCGGGTGCATATTTTGTGTCAATAACAGTAATATCCCCTATTAATTCTGTGGATAGATATATAATTCCAATTATTCCCTTTATTATAGTAGCAATTGCCAAACCATTGGAAAATCTATTTATTAAGTTCAAAGCAAATAATTGGATTATGCTAACATTTTTCTTGATTTTATTTATTTTAATTCCATTTGGAAAATTAGCGGGCATTGTTGCAAAAGAATGGAGCAATCATTTTGATTTCGAAACGATTACAGAAAAGAACATTATAGATTATGTAAATAATATTGCCGAACCAAATTCATTCTTACTGTCTTATGAAGTTCAGGACAGGTATTATTTGAGAGATGATATAGATATTTTAAGTTTAGATGGAATAACAGATGGGAAGGTCGCTCCATATTTAAGCAATAGTCGAATTGATCAATTCCTGAAAAAATATAAACCAAACTACTGGCTTGCAAATGATGCGGTATATTATCGCCCGTATTTGCAGAAAAGCATATTGAAAAATGTGCTTGATTCGATGACATTTTTGAAGAAGGATACGATTAGAATTGCTGATATAACTTTTATTAAAATTTATA
>DIEP01000098.1:4123-35985 GCA_002418685.1 Ignavibacteria bacterium UBA5771 | reverse complement strand
GCAATAGTCCCGAGAATAGTAGGAATGTTTGCTCCCGTCGCCTGCGGTATATTTCCTGTTTTATTATTCATTGTTAAATACCCTAAATATGCAAATGCAATTGCCTCCTTGAAATCCGAAAGAATGCCATAATCCTCAATTTTATTAAATGTTACATTGACTAATTTATTGCGGAGCAAATCCATTAAAAATAAATTTCCCCTTCCACCACCCGATACTATTATATACGACTTAGGATTAGCAAATTCAATAATATTCTGCGAAATAGCAAGAGCAGTGAATTCAGTAAATGTGCGAAGAATATCTTCTTTTGGTATTGATTTATTAATCTTTTCGAGTGTCGATTCGATAAATGATAAGTTGTATCTCTCCCTCCCCGTTGATTTTGGTGGTGAGAGAGCAATAAAATCATCTTCTAACAAGATATTGAGCAATTGAGTATTAATTTTGCCCATTTTAGCAATTGATCCCTGATTATCATAATTCACACCAAAATACATTTTTGCAATTTCATCAATTAACATATTGCCGGGTCCGCAATCGAAGGCTTTAACATCGGATTTTCTGCAATTTTTGGGTAAATATGTGATATTCGATATTCCTCCAATATTCAGCAAAATTCTATCTTCTGATGAATCACGCAAGAAATCATAATCAAATATTGGAACAAGCGGAGCGCCTTGACCACCAAGCGCAATATCTCCCGAACGGAAATCACCTATAACAATCTTGCCCGTCAATTTTGCAAGCACTGAGAGATTTATTGCTTGCAAAGTGGAAGGAATTTGCTTATCAAGGAATTGTGTCTTTTGGGGATTATGCCAAAGAGTTTGCCCATGGACTGCAATGCAATCGATTTCATTATTATCAATTGAATATAAATCAAGGAATTCCCAATATTTATCATTAAATAAATATGAGAGATAATAATTAAATTGAGAGAATTCAGAAATAAGTAGTTCTACTGCGATAATTTCTCGAATTTTATCTTTCAAAACTTGCGGAAAAGGAAAAAAGTGAGATTGCAGAAGCGAGAAATTGGGTTTGCTTTCATTTTCGGAAAAATTGACAAGCGCAAAATCCATTCCGTCAAGCGAAGTTCCTGTCATTATCCCAAGAATATTCATATTTGGCGTAATTATGATTCTTTAACTCCAATTTGCAAGAAGTTAAGCAGATTGCCAATGCTGTATTGATTGATTGCTTCGGAAATTATGCTTGTATTTTTATAATTATCATTCATACATTCAAGCATACCTTGCTGTTGCCAAAGATAATTTTGAGGTATATTATTAAATTTACGACTTAATTTTCCATATTTATTTAATGCAGGTGTTGACCAAAACCACACCAGAAGATTCACTCTATGGTCTTCATTTGCAATTGTGAGGGCAAGTGGCAGCACGCAATTTAAAATTATTTCTCGGCGTAATGCGGATCCTTCCGTTGCAATTTTTGTTTTTATTAGCAGCATCATCTTATCGGGTATTGAGATAGTCCGTGATTGGGATAAATCTTCAAGGAAAGTATAGACAAGCGAATTGCCAATTGCATCGACTATTGCCTGCAAATCGTTATTCTCATAAACGGGTCGGCGGCGGCGGGATTGATATTTATTTATAAATTCTTGAGAAAGATATTCCAGAGCACCTTGCAAACCGTATGTATTGACTGCCCTTTGAGCGTCGGTTGCTTTCCGCAGTAATCTGATTAAAGCATAGTTTTGCAATTCTTCAAGCGAAAATAAATCTTGCGGAGCATCTTTTTGATTTGCTAAATCATTTAAAATTACCAATAAATCTTCTTCTTTTAAAATTAGGGTATTGAAAGGCAATTCCGTATGATTATTTTGTTCAAGCACAATGTGCAAAATAACATTAGAGTAGCGTTTATCCGCAGAATGATTATGAGCATTCCAATCGAGAGAATTTTTATGAAATTCAGCATCGCCAATAATAATTTTGCCGCGAATTAGCATTGCAATTTCGAGAAAATCAGGTCCTTCATTAGCATTAAGCTTGCCCGGCGAAAGAATTTGAATTGGTTCTCCATCTTTTGTGGAAAATACTTTTGAAGGATCTGACAAATAAATATGGACTGCTTTTTGCAAATCTGTCTCAAATAATCTTAAATTAATCATTCATTTAGTATTTTTGTTTTTTTGGAAATTCTAATTTAATGAAAAAAAACATTTCAAGAATAATTATACTATCGACAATTCTATTTTTCTCGATATATTATGCTCACTCGCAGACTGATTCAGTTGCACAATTGCAAATCAATTATGAAGCAAACAAATTCAAATATATACTTGAAATAGCAAATCAAAATTATATAGATTCGATAAATATTCAAAAAATTTCTGATAACGCATTTAAAAAATTGCTCAATTCATTAGACCCGCAATCAGTTTATTATTCAAAAGAAGAATACGAGACATTGCAATCGCAAAATAAGGGCGAAGCAGAAGGAATCGGCGTGGATATTGTCCCATTACATGATACATTGAGCATTATCTATATTGCAAAGGATTCTCCTGCGGATTCAGCGGGATTGAAGCCTGGCGATAAAGTGCTCTTCATAAATGGAACACACGCAATTGGAATGGCAGCTAATGATGCAAATGAATTGATAAAAGGGGAAGCGGGAACATTTGTGAATCTAATTATTAAAAGAGACCCAAGCTCTTCGGTATTGAATGAATATAAAATTCGCCGCGGAGAATATAATATTCCAAGCCTCACAGCATCTTTTTTGTTTAAAAATACCGATATTGCTTATATTTTATTAAATCGCTTTTCGCAAAAGAGCGATTCCGAATTTGCTTTTGCACTGAAAACATTGCAGAAAGAAGGAATGAAACGGGCAATAATCGATTTGCGGGGCAATCCCGGCGGGTTTTTAGACCAAGTTTTGGAAATGCTTGAGAATTTCTTTCCCAAAGGGACGAAATTGCTTGAAATGGATGGAAGGCACAGCCAATTTGACACAACTTATATCACAAATAAAAATGGGGAATATCAAAATCTGGAAATGTGCGTTTTGATTGACCGCAATTCTGCTTCGGCAAGTGAGATATTCGCAGGTGTATTGCAAGACTATGATAAAGCAATAATTATTGGCGAGCGTTCATTTGGTAAAGGGACAATGCAAAGAATATGGAAATTGAATGATGGCAGCGGCTTTCGGATTACTCTTGCAAAATATAAAACTCCGTCAGGAAGAAGCATACAGAAACCGATGGATTCGAGCGATAAACAAATGATCGATCCTGCATTAAGTTTGCAAATAGGCGAGGGAACAAGCAAGAATTTAGAAGAAATGCTGAAAGCAATGGACGGAAAGACGCAACTTCCTGTGTTTCAATCAAAGGCAGGGCGAACTATTCTTGGTGGTGGGGGAGTATTCCCTGATATTTTTTCAAAAAATGATACATTGACTTTGCTGACGCGCGTTTCTATACAAAAAGGAATATTTCTGGAATATGTTTATTTATTTTTAAATAATGAAAAAGAAAATATTATGAAAAATTATAAAAATGATTATAGGAAATTCGGCGAAGAATTTAATGTAACCGATCAAATGCTTGATAATTATCAGAAATATTCTATTTCAAGAAATATTTGGAATGAAGCATATTTTGAAAAAGATAAAAATTACATTAGAAATTATCTGAAATCGTTAATTGCATATACTTTATGGGATAATAATGGATTACGATATTGCTTTGCAAAAAACGATGAACCAATTCAAGTAGCAAGAGACAGTTTTTTAAATTATAAAAATATACTTTTCAAAAAATAAAGGGAATTATGAAAAAATCAACAAGCGCTTTGCTATGGGTACTTGCCTTTGTGTTGATGGCTGCCCTAGCAATATATCAACGAACTACTGGTCCGACTTATCCCGTAAGCGGTAAAGTCAAAATCAGTGGTCAAGAAATAAGGTATCATCTGCCACGGTCCGCAGATGTAGGGTCAAGCAAATTAATCGAGCTTAATGTGCCTGATAAGAATATTATTGGATATATAAAATATAAAAGATATAAAAGTTACGACGAATGGCAAATTCATCAAATGGAGCGAGAGGGCGATATAATATATGGGAATTTACCTGCCCAACCACCCGCAGGAAAGGTAGCTTATCAAGTGTATCTCATCAATATGAATGGTGAAAATGTGAAGCTGTCAGAAAGCCCCGTAGTAATGCGATTCAAAGGATCAGTCCCTGGCTATATCCTTATTCCTCACATATTCTGTATGTTCCTTGCGATGGTTTTCGGAATGCGTGCAGGACTGGGTTCTTTATATAAGAATGATAGTCATTTGTATAGCCATTCCTTGTGGACATTGATTTTCTTCGCAATTGGTGGGGCAATTCTCGGACCAATTGTTCAAAACTTCGCTTTTGGTGCATTTTGGACGGGATGGCCATTTGGAAACGATTTGACAGATAATAAGACCTTGCTATCATTGATTATGTGGTTGATAGCTGTGCTTCAATTGCGCAAGCATCCCGAAAGACGCGGTTGGGTAATGGCTGCGACAATTGTTATGCTTGCCGTATATTTAATCCCGCATAGCGTGCTTGGGTCAGAAATTGATTACACAAAATTGCCTAAGTAAGCATGTGAATGGATTTATTATTAAGCATTGACCAGAGTTTATTTTATTTTTTAAATGTAACTATTGCAAATCCGGTATTTGACTTTTTGATGCCGATAATTACAGAGCGAAACAATTGGTTCGTAATTTATTTTGCACTTATTGTTTTTTTAATAGTAAAATATAAACAGAAGGGTTTGATTATTGTTCTTGCTTTGCTTGTAGCGGTGGGAATATCAGATTATCTCACCTCCCATATAATCAAAGAAGCAGTCGGGAGATTGAGACCTTGCTGGACCCTGCAAAATGTTCATTTGCTTGTTCCGTGTGGAGGGGGGAAATCATTCCCTTCCGCACACGCGGTAAATAATTTCACCCTTGCAACAGTGCTTGCGTATAAATTTAAGAAATATCAATGGATATTTTATAGCGTGGCATCGCTGATTGCATTCTCAAGGATTTCCGTGGGAGTGCATTATCCAATTGACGTGATTGGCGGTGCCTTGATTGGAGCGATAATAGGATTTCTCATAGCACTGCTATTTTTCAAAGTGCTATTCAAACCAAAAGAAGCAAGCTCATAAAGCTCTTCTGTGGGAAAAAACAGACGTAATTGCAAATAATTATCAAGTCGACGGCATTTCCCATAATTTACCTTCAGCAAGCTTATAGCGTTTGTGTGCAGCAGACGCGATATCTTCGCTATGAGTCGCGATAATCATTGTAAGCGAATAATCAGATTGCAATTTGTTGAGCAATTCCATAAATTTATCTGCATTTGCCGAATCAAGGTTGCCTGTTGGCTCGTCGGCTAATAGAATTTGCGGATTATTAGCAAGGGCGCGAGCAATTGCAACGCGCTGCTGCTCCCCACCCGATAAATTGGCAGGCATACTTTCCAATTTATCCTGAAGCCCAACTTCATAAAGCAATTTTTCAGCAATAGATTTTGCTTCTTTATTATTGTTATTTTTAATTAAAATTGGCATCATTACATTTTCCAAGGCAGTAAATTCGGGCAAAAGGTGGTGAAATTGGAATATAAATCCGAAATATATATTGCGAAGATGCGCAAGTTCATTCTCATTTTGAGAATATAAATCAAGCCACTGATTATTATTAGCAATCATTATTTTCCCATTGTCGGGTTTATCGAGTCCACCAAGAATATGCAGTAGCGTGCTTTTCCCCGAACCCGACGCACCGAGAATAGCAATAAAATCGCCTGCTTCGAGAGATAAATCAAGATTCTTGAGCACTTCTGTGCTTGGAAGATTACCCTTAGTCTTCTTAGATTTAGCTATCTTATTCGAACTAACATAGCTTTTTGATACCTGGTTTGCTTGAATAATCACCGCGTATTATACTCCTCTGCGGTATTTGCCACCTGCTTCGTATAGGACACGTGTAATTTCTCCCATCGAACAATATTGAACGGTATTGAGCAATTCTTCAAATATATTATTCCCTTGAATGCACGTTTTTCGCAATCTTTCCAATGCATCGTGTGATTTGTCTTTATTCTTTCGGTGGAATTCGTCGATTTGTTTCAAGCGTATTTGCTTTTCTTCGTCTGTCGTGCGTGTGACTTGCATTGTATCATAATAATTTTGTGGATTTTCAGGTTGATAAGTATTTACGCCTATAATTGGATATTCTCCTGATTGCTTCATATATTCGTAATAGAGAGATTCTTCTTGAATTTTAGAACGCTGATATTGATTTTCCATTGCCCCGAGAACTCCACCGCGTCGGGAAATATTCTCAAATTCTTGAAGCACTGCTTCCTCAACTAAATCAGTGAGTTCTTCAATTATAAATGATCCTTGATTGGGATTTTCATTATATAGCCCCCCGAATTCTTTGGAAAGAATGAGCTGAATTGCCATTGCCCTGCGAACACTTTCCTCTGTGGGAGTTGTTATTGCCTCATCATAGGAATTTGTATGGAGAGAATTGCAATTGTCATAAAATGCTATCAGTGCTTGCAATGTTGTGCGGATGTCATTAAATTCAATTTCCTGAGAGTGAAGCGAACGACCTGATGTTTGAATATGATATTTTAATTTTTGGCTGTGCTCATTTGCTCCATATCTATCGCGCATTGCAATCGCCCAAATACGCCTTGCCACTCGACCTATGACGGAATATTCGGGATCCATACCATTTGAGAAGAAGAATGAGAGATTTGGTGCAAAATCATCAACGGGTATCCCGCGATTTAAGAAATACTCAACATAAGTGAATCCATTTGCAAGTGTAAATGCAAGCTGAGTAATAGGATTAGCTCCTGCCTCTGCAATATGATAGCCACTTATACTAAGCGAATAATAATTCCTGATTTTATTTTTGGACAGATATTCTTGCAAATCACCAATCAATTTCATTGCGAAATCGATTGAAAAAATGATTGTGTTCTGGGCTTGGTCTTCTTTTAGCATATCGGCTTGCACTGTTCCACGGAGCTTCCGGAAAGTTTCTATTTTTAATTGTTCTTTTTCCTTATCATCTAAAACCCTCCCTTCACTTTCAAGTTTCTCGAGTTCACGTAAGTATGCAGTCATAAAGTAGAATGCAACCATTATTGGAGCGGGAGCGTTAATAGTCATAGAAACGCTTGTTAATGGGTCAGTTAGGTCAAACCCATCAAGCATAGTGTCCATATCTTCAATGGTGCAGATCGAAACGCCACTCTCGCCAATTTTACCATAAATATCAGGTCGGATGTCGGGGTCTTCTGCATATAGGGTGATTCCATCAAAAGCAACAGATAATCGTTTCGCACGCTCATTATTTGTTAAAAAGTGGAATCGGCGATTTGTGCGTTCGGGTCCACCTTCACCTGCAAATTGTCGTTTCGGGTCTTCATAAGTCCGCTTGAATGGGAAAACTCCTGCTGTATAAGGGAATGCTCCTGGGAAATTTTCTTTATAATAGAATTTGGAAATATCTTTCCATGATGAATAATTTGGAAATGCTACTTTCGGTACTTTTATTCCTGAAAGAGTTTTTCTGGAAAGTGGCATCGGGATCTCTCTTCCCATCGAGCTATAAGTGATTGCATCTTGCTTGTAATATTCCTTTTTATCCTGCCAAGTATTTATATATCCTGCAAGATTTGGATCTAATTTTTGTAATTTATCATTCAAAGTATTTTCAAGCACTGAAATTGATTTTTTATCATCAATTTGCTTGATTGATTCCTGAAGAGATTGAATATTACCTGCAAGTTCCGACATTTCATTCGCTGCTTTATAATAATTACGAGCAATATCTGAAATTTCTGCTAAATAATTTGTTCGTTTATGAGGAATTAAACTTGTTTCCTTAATATATTTTATTGGTAATAAATTTATAATCTCTTCATTTATATTCAAATGGGAATTATTATGCGACGATATTTTATTTAATAAATCTTTAAATAAGCGATTTATGCCGGGATTATTAAAGTGATTGCTCGATACAGCATAAACAGGCAAATTGGCTTCCACCAAAGGAAGATTATGAGGTAGAGATACACTATGCGTTCGTATATAGTGCAACATTACCTCGCGGTAAGCATCTTCGGCGCCAAGTTTTTCGGATTTATTAATAGCAATGAAATCAGCATAATCAAGCATGTCAATTTTTTCGAGTTGCGTGGGAGCTCCATATTCCGCAGTCATAACATACATAGAAATATCGCTTAAGTTCACTATTTTGCTATCACCTTGCCCAATACCGCTCGTTTCGACAAATATAATATCAAACCCGCAAGTCTTCAGCAAATCCACAGAATCCTTTAATGCAAGAGACAATTCATCAGGACTGCGTCGAGTAGCAAAGCTTCGGAAATAAACATTGTCGTTATAAATTTGATTGTATCGAATTCTATCGCCAAGCAAAGCACCTTTTGTCTTGGTCTTAGTGGGATCGACAGCAAGAACCGCAATTTTCACATCTTTTATAGAATGGATGAATCTGCCTATTAATTCATCAATTAACGAACTTTTCCCGCTTCCACCCGTGCCCGTGACGCCAATAACGACTGATTTGCCTTTGTCATATTTCGGCATAATATCTCTTAATTGCTTTATTTCATCGCTGTCATCTTGTGCTTTTTCAATTATGCTTAGCTCTTGAGCAAGCATATAGTGATTGTCTACTGAATTATTTTTCAGTAGAGAACCGCTTATTTTCAAACCATTTTTATGCGATCTTGCTTTTTGCAATCGCACGACAATATCATCACCAATTCCATCAATGCCAATATGTTGCCCTTCGGTAGCGTGGTATAGTTTTTCAACGCCATATTTTTGCAATTCATCAATTTCATTCGGAAGAATTACCCCACCCCCGCCTCCGAGCACTCTGATATGTTCAGCATTATTGGATTTAAGTAAATCGACGAGATAGCGGAAATATTCGTTATGGCCACCCTGATATGAACTTACAAGAATACCATCGACGTCTTCTTCAAGAGCAGTTTTAATAACTTCTTGAACGCTGCGATTATGCCCGAGATGAATCACCTCGGCGCCTCTTTTTAATAATAATCTGCGAAATAAATTAATTGAGACGTCATGGCCATCGAAAAGTGCAGCGGCAATCAATACTTTTAAATTATTCATTATTAATAAAAAATAATATGTTAAAAAATTATATTAATGAAGTTGCTAAAAAAATCATATCATTCATTGCTGGCATACTCAAGAAACCTCCATAGGGTAAATAAGCATCACGACTGCAGAGACATATCTCCTTTTCTTTTTTATGATTGCTCCTGGATTAAAGTTACTTGCAATCTCATCTATACTTTTCAAATTTAACATTTTAATCATAATATTTAGGATGACTATTGTTTCTCACAAGAAGCACTGATATAAATATTTGGAACTACTTCAATTATTGTTAATTAACGAAAAAACGGACGATTTAACTTATTTCGTCTTTCAATTTCTTTTCCTGATTATTCTCTATCAAACCCTTACTATCTTTATAAATTAAATTATTTTGCAATAATTCTGATTTTGCTGCATCCAAAATACCATTGATAAAAAATGAGCTATTATAAGTTGAATATGACTTTGCAAGTTCAAGTGCTTCGTTAATGGTTACCTTCAATGGAATTTGTGGGAAATATAAAAATTCGGCAATGGCAATTCGCATTATGATTTTATCAACCAAGGCGATTCTATCAAATTCCCAATTTTTACTAAATTTACTAATCAATTCATCACATTGATCTTGATTGTCTTTTGTTTTGGCGATTAATTCTCTGCCAAATTCAAGTTCGCTGCTCTTCCAATGGATGGGGATATCTGCTTCAATTTCTTGTATTTCTTCGGGTTTGAGAATTGCGTTAATTTCAATTTTTGCCTCATCATCAATATCGAATTTGAAAATACGAAAGAAAATATGGTCAAATAAATCATTAAGAGAGGTGTCGCAATAATTCTGAGCAAAAAGGATTTGAAGAACTTTTTCTCGCACAAGCCTCCGATTGCCCTGGACTTGTTGAGTTTTACTTATTGCGAAAATATCGGGGCTGATCGATTCTATTTTTTTTGTTTTTTTTCCCTGCATTACTTTTTAAAAAGAAATATTTCAATTATGCAAATTAACAAAAAGTATAAAAGGAATAAAGGTATAAATATTTTAAACTTCCATTTTATTCTTCAAACAAAATGGAAGTTTTGTAAAATTAGCAACCGCCAAGCACTCGTTTTTTTTCTTTGACAATCACGTTGGACTTTTTGCTATCCTTGATAATTTGGGCTATTGTCTTGCTTGCACTTTTCCTGAAATTATAAGTGGCAAGCATATTCTGGGGAATATTATTAGCAGGCATATTAAAATTGAGAATTTCATCTGCGAATTTTTGCATTCCACCTTTTAATACATAAAGATTTTTATATCCTTTATCTTTAATTATTTCTTCTGCTTCAAGAGCGGATTTCTCATTATCAGCAATAATAATCTTTTTAACTTCTATATCGCTTGCAAGCAACTTGTTGCTTCCTTTTCTGAATAAATCCTCGATTTTTAGGTTAATTGAATTTGGCAGACTTAATTTTTCAAATTCTTCGGTCGGACGGAAATCATAAATCTTTATGTTATTGTCATAATTGATGATTCGCAAAGCAAGTTCGTCAGGAGTAATCATAGCAGCTTGTATTTTCCCATTTTGTATTTCTTTTTTAACTTCTTTAGGTTTAGATACTTCAGGATTAGGCAAAATAAATGCTGATAATCCTACAAGAAATATTACTGCTGAAAATCCAATATATAATTTCTTTGGTTGCAAAACAGGATTCGGTTTGCCGTTTACTTTTTCTTCAACCCATTGAGTAAATAGAAATGAAGCGGCACCCATTGCCATAAATAAGAAAGCGAAAAGTCCCTGCGAAATTCCGAGTGTTTCGGACATTTGCACATTGCCCAGGAATTTATCCCAATAAATACCTTCAAATAATGGATAGCCTTCGGCAAATACAAGCACTCCAAATAATGAACCAACAACAAATATAATTCCATCAATTTTGCCGATAGCAGCCGCACAAACTGATGTCCCAGGGCAGAACCCTCCAATTACGAAACCTAGCCCCATAATCAGTCCACCAACTATTGCAGACCACAGATAAGTTGGATTGATATATACCAGACTCATATCCAATAAGCCAAAATGTGCAAATGCAACTACGCCTATCATCGCAACAAGCCCACCTGTGAAAAACACGCGTAAAACTGTGAAATCATAGCCATAGAACATACCGACCAATTTCTTCGACGTGGAAAATCCCGCTTGCTCAAGAACAAATCCAAACGCAATACCAAGGAATAAGCCAATTACTAAATTTAATCCGTTTGCAGGAATTAATGGTCCCATTTTTTACCTCCTTTTAAAGCCACAATTTTCTGAAAAAATATGCAAACATATATGCTCCGCCAAATATGCAGAACATTGTGAGTATACCACCTGTGGAAAGCACCGCCATACCACTCAATGCTGCGCCGCTTGTGCAACCTCTTGCAAATTGAGCGCCAAGCCCAAAAAATGCTCCACCTACAAATGCTCCTACGATGCGAGTCATAGATTTCACTTTCTCGGGGCGTTCTAATTTGAAAGTCAATCGATTGGAAACCAAACCCGAAAGGAATGCCCCAATCACTACACCAATAACTTCAAAAACAAGCCAATTCTTCAATATTCCATCAGGATGCTCTTGAGTATATTCCTGATAGAATTTAGTATTCTGCACATGCGAAGGTGCAACCACATTAACAGATGCAACCACCGCACTTTTCATTGCACCGCTTGCCCCAAGTCCTCTGCCTGTAATATAGATCGTTGCAAGCAGCACAAGACCGAGCAATATCCCCGCTAAATAAGGATTCATAAAATTCTTCGGTTTCTCACTCATTTTTAAACCTTTATTTTTTTTAATTTATTTCTTCTTTAATTTCTTCTACTTTGTTATCCTCTTTCTCATCGCTTTCAATATCTTCGTAACCTGTTAGCATTGCTTTGAGATTTGATGTGACTGTTGATCCCGTAGTAATTAAATATAGATGAGCAATAAGAAATGCGATTATTAAAAACGCTCCTATTGTATGTATCAATGCAATTGTATGCAGTGAATCGATATTGATTGATTCAATTCTATGGCTTTGTGGATAACGATAAAACATATATAATAAACCGGTTGTAGCCATTACGGGAATTACGAGCAATTTAAGTCCAAGATATGTTAATTTTTGCAATGGATTGAGTTTTGTGAGCACTGTCTTTTTGGTTGGGTGTGGAGCATTTTTGAAAATTCCAAAGAGATAATAATTGATTTGAGCTTTGAAATTCTTCCAAGTTGGAATATACTGTCGCCATTCACCCGTTGTGAAATGCCAGAAGATTGTAAAGATAACTAATACAATGTAGGAATATGCTGCAATTTGATGATAAACAGTAGCGTTCTCATATCCGAAAAATTTGTAAGACCCGTGGACTTCAAATCCTGTGAATGCTAAAAATATCACTAATATGGCTTGTGACCAATGCCAAAATCGTTCAAAACCTTTATAAATATATACTTTCTTTTTCATATTTTAACCTTTTTTATTAGTTTTAGATTTTGAAATTATTCTTGCTCCACCGTGAACCAGAGATCCTCCAAATGCTAATGCTATGAAAGCTAATCCAAAGTCTTCAATGAAGGGGGAACGATCTCGGGCAGGCATATAGAAATCTTTTAAATTTGCTAATCGACTATTAGAATTTGTGTGGCATTCTGTGCAGCTGACTGATTTTTCCTTTGGTGCGACCATGTGATTAAGGGGACAGTATGCTTCTGTCTTGATAAATCCTACTTTTCCGCTATATGGCAAACCCGTTTCTTTCATTCCGACTTCGGCAGATTTTTGCCAATCGAAATCCATCCACAAAGCACCTTCACCCTTTTTATCAGCATAAAGTTTCGGTGTGATTAATATGCGATTAATTGGGTCATAAGGTTGATTTCCTTTGTGAATCTTGATTGGTGTAATTTTGGAATTTACATCTGAATATGATCCATAGAGAGTGTTGATTTGAACAGGTTGCGTGGTATCTTTGACAACTTCTCCCATCAAGTAATGATTAGCTGTTCCATTGAACCAAGCATAATCGGGTTGCAAATTCTTGCCCCATTTGAAGCTCCCTTTGATAGATAAATACGTGTGATTACCATCTTTATCATCTATTTCATAGGGTTCACCATTCCGGAGCCTGCCGGCTGTTGACCAATCCCATTCAAGCTTTGTGGCATTGGCTTTTGCATAAGTTGGTATATGACAAGTTTGACAAGCAACTTTTAAAGTATGCTCGTTCAAAATGTCTTCTTTGTGCGGAGTGGCTGAGTGGCATTCATCGCAAGTCAGGCGATTCAAATCCATCGAAGAAACCGAGTAAAGATTGCCTTTTATTTTATGGTCAATAGTTTTATGGCAATCCACACATTGCATATTGACCTGATCGACTGCCATGTGGACATCGAGCTCTTTATTAGGTTCGAATAAAGCTTCCTCAAGATCTCCATGTTTGACATTATTGCCACCGCCACCATAGAAATGACAAACGCCACAATTAGAGCGTTCAGGTTTGCCAACATTTTGAGCGACTTTTGTTAAATCCACTGTTGGATCAGGAAAACCATTCATATCCTGTCCCTTCATATATGTCTCCGAATTGTCATGGCAGATTAGACAATCGACTTTCGCAGAATCATTCAAAGAAAATTCGGGTTTTCCAAGTCCAAAGCCCGCATGACATTTGACACAGCTACCTTCATTTCCTTTGATACTTACGCAAAAGTTATTAATTGCGTTAATTTTACCAAAATTGACAATGCCTTTTCCTTTCATATACTCTGTCTTTTCCCAAGTCCAATGATTTGTTGCCATTATTTGCTTGTCTCTTTCATTGTGGCAAGAAATACAAGCAAGAGTGACATCCTCGGGTCTATCAAAATGCTTGTTCAAGGCGGCAAATTTCGAATGGTCAGCGGGTTGCTTTTCCTCTTTTGAATATTTTGCTTTGAGTAAATCAAGGTCTTTGGCATTATCTTGATTAGGCACAAGCACATTGAGGACTACTGCAAGCTCAATGCCAAGAAATGCTAATATTAAAAAATACTTTCCCATAATTTTGAGAGTTAATTATCATAGATGAAAAAATAATAATACAAAATTACGAAATATTACCATAAAATAATATTATCAAGAAGCAATATTTTTAATTATTATTATTACTTAACCTAAAATATTTGTTTGTTAGATAAAAATCATTATTTTTTATAAAAATGCAATAAAATTAATAAATTTTAATAATAAAACATTCAATCGAAAATAGTTGAGTTAATTTATGATAATTCTGATAAGTATAAATAGTCATTCAGTTTCATAATATATAAAGAAAATTTAGTCTTACCTAAATTTATTTCATTGATATTTAAGCTTATTAAGATAATTTGAGGCAACATATAAAAATATTTTTATTAAATTTGTGTTTACTATTTATCATTTTATTTAAGGAGACATTATGACATTTCAAAAAAGTTTGAGAATGATCCTTTTCTTGGCGATTGCATTTGTTCCCCTATCAAAAAATCATGCCGAGATAAACGATCTATCAATTTTATCAACTGCTTCAGATATTGGAAAAAATAATCCCATTCAGATGATAGAACCAACATCAATAACTGAGGACCCTGTAATCTTTTATTCGTCGCAGGTTGTATCTAATTTATCTAACATTTGCGAAGAAGTATCTGCTTCCCTTGCAGAAGTTTACAAAGAGAAAGTGCAATCTAATTCGTCTTCTATATTTTCGGAAAATTTGACAAATTCAGATTTATTTGCATTTAATCTTCTTAACGAGCAAGATAATCAAGAGGACACATCAACAGTCCAAGAAGCACCCGTCCAAAGGAAATTATTGCCCGATAATATGAGCTGGTGGGAGACCTGGCTTTGGGGCGAAAAAGGATTTATGAGAAATTACCAATTGACATCCGAAACGCGAAAAGAAGAGCTCGCCAAACGCCGCAGAATGCTCTCTACTCATCAAATATTAGGACTTTCCACTTGGGTTGCTATGACAGCAGCTGTCGTGGCAGGGCAAGTGACAATGAATAATTATGAAAGATTTAAGAATGTTCATACTGGACTTGTAGGGTTAACAATTATAGGATATGCAACTACAGCATATTTTTCATTATTCTCTCCACCTCCACTTATTGAGCGAAAAGGGGACAGAGGCACAGTGTTCTATCACAAGCTTTTGGGTTATGTGCATGGAGCAGGGATGATTGCAATGCCTATATTAGCCTCTTTGATTAAAACACCTGAAGATGGTCAAAAATTCGACAAGTCATCAGCAACCGCACATCAAATTGCGGGATATGTCACATTAACAGCATTTACAGCTGCAATTATTACGATAACATTTTAAAATATAGGAGTAATTATGAAGATTACAAAAAATATTGCGATACTACTGACTATATTCGTCCTTTTACCATTAAATGACGCATTTAGCCAGTCGAAAATTAAAGCCAAGACAGGCGAATCCATTGTTCAATACACAATTGTCCATCCCCTGCACACAATAATAGGGAAAAATAAAAATCCCTATTGCACTTGTACTTATGATGAATCTACGGGCAAAATTACAAGCGTCGAAGTTGTTGGACAAGTAATGGATTTCAGTAGTGATAATTCCAATCGCGATTCGCACATGGGCGAAGTGGTTGAAGCATTGGATTACCCCGAAGTAAAATTTGTGAGTTCAGCAGTCGATTTGATTAGAAATGACTCGCTCTATGTCAAGGGCAATCTTACATTCCACGGCGTTACAAAACCCATCGGCTTTTGGGTTGCACAATCTGTGCAGAATGGAAAAACAATTTGCATCGGATCTTTTGATATTAGTTTGACAGAATACAAAATTGAAAGACCCGCCTTGGTTGGTGTAAAAACCGAAGATAAGCTTGCAATTTGGTTTAAAACTGTTTTCCCTCGCGTTCTGAAAAAATAATAAATGCGTTCGGAGTTATCAAAACTCAAGTAGCTATCATTTTGAACGAAGTGAAGAATCCAGAAGTCTCTGATATATCAATAATTTCTGGATTCTTCATTCCCCTTCATTCAATTCAGAATAACTTAAATGAACTTAACTGAGACATCCCCTCTAAACAGAATATTTACATCTCTATATAATTAAAATATTCTAATATATTTCGATTAATTTCCCTATTTATCTTAATTTTATACTTTTATGTTTTTGAAATTTAAATTTTTAATATTATGAGTTTTCCCGTTGATTTAATTCGTAAAGATTTTCCTATTCTCACAAGGAAAATGAGTGGCAAACCCTTGATTTATTTAGATAATGCAGCCACTACTCAAAAACCCCAAATTATGATTGATACTATCGTTGATTTTTATTCTAATTATTATGCAAATATCCATCGAAGCGTCTATGAATTTAGCCAAATTGCAACTGAACAATACGAAACTGCTCGAACAATTATCAAAGAATTTATTAATGCAGAAACAACAGAAGAAATTGTCTTCACTCGTGGTGCAACCGAAGGCATTAATCTTATAGCAAATACTTATGGTAAGAAATTCCTGAAAAAAGGCGATGAAGTCCTTGTGACAGAGATGGAGCATCATTCAAATATTGTGCCTTGGCAGGAACTTGCAAAAGAGATAGGCATCATTTTGCGATATATTCCAATGAATGATAATGGCGAGCTTGTTTTGGATAATATTGACGATCTGATCAACGAAAAAACAAAGATTGTCTCGATTGTTCATGTTTCCAATTCGCTTGGAACGGTTCTTCCTATCAAAATGCTCTTCGACAAAGCCAAAAAAGTCGGAGCAATATGCGTATTGGATGCTTCGCAATCAATTCAACATTTGAATATTGATGTGCAAGAGATTGGCTGTGATTTCCTTGTATTTTCAGGGCATAAAATATATGGTCCAACAGGTATTGGAGTGCTTTATGGCAAGAGCAATTTGCTTGAAAATATTCCTCCATATCAAACAGGTGGTGATATGATCCGTTCAGTGAGTTTTGAACGCACAATTTATGCGGACGTCCCCCAAAAATTTGAAGCAGGCACTCAGCATATCGAAGGGGCAATAGCTCTTGGCGCTTCCATTAGATATATTCATAACATTGGACTTGAAAAAATCTTTGCTTATGAACATGAACTACTTAATTATGCAACAAACAAAATGAAAGAAATTCCCGAAGTCACAATTATTGGAACCGCAAAGAACAAGGCAAGCGTTATATCCTTTATGCTTGAAGATATTCATCCGCATGATGTGGGAACAATTCTTGATAAGTTCGGAATTGCTGTTCGGACAGGTCAACATTGCACAGAGCCCGTGATGAAGCATTTTAATATTCCTGCAACAACACGTGCTTCCTTTGCATTTTACAATACCATCGACGAGATAAACGTTTTTATCAATGGAATAAAAGAAGTCATCGAGACTTTTAAATAATGGACGCAATCAATGAATTATATCAAGAAGTGATTCTTGATCATAATAAAAACCCGAGAAATTATGGGAAACCTGAAGCATATACTAATTTTGCTGAGGGTTTTAATCCTTTGTGTGGCGATAGAGTTGAAATATATTTAAACCTTGATAATGATATAATTAAAGATATTAAATTTGAAGGCAAAGGATGCGCCATTTCCAAATCTTCAGCTTCAATAATGACAACTTTACTTAAAGGAAAAACAATTCAAGATGCAAAAGAAATATATAGCGAATTCCTTGAAATTGTAATGCATGGATGCGATGGTTTAGAAGTGAAAGATGAAGATCTAGAAGTATTTTGCGGAGTAAAGGATTTCCCAACAAGGGTGAAATGCGCCACTCTCGGATGGCATACATTTGAAGAAGCTTTGAAAGACCAAAAAGTTTAATTAGTTTTAGAAATGGAAAATATAACAATCCAAGATATACAGCAAAAAGTAATAGATGTATTAAAAACCGTATTCGACCCTGAAATTCCTGTGAATATATATGATTTGGGACTGATATATGACATACAAGTAACCGAAGAAGATGAAGTAGTGGTGCTTATGACCTTAACTGCACCCACCTGCCCAATAGCAGGGAACTTGCCTTTAGAAGTAGAAGATGCCATACGAACAATCCCCGAAGTCACAAAGGCAAAAGTGCTTTTAACATTCGATCCCCCATGGAATCCAGGGATGCTGAGCGAAGAAGCACGGCTCGAACTCGGAATGTTCTGACGGAATTAGGGGAAATTAGGAATACATTTTGAATATGGAGGAAGAATTGCAAAGATCTCTTCTTTCTATATATATTCCTTTATTGGCAATTCACCTTTTAATGCAAGTTCCACATTTTCTGCAAGTGCTTGCATTTCGTCTTCACCTGGGTAAATTTTTATAGGTGCAATCCAATCGATTCGTTCAAGGATCAATTTGATTAAAATCTCCGAATACGCAAGCCCACCTGTAATCAATATTGCATCAATATCACCTTTGAGAACAACTGAATAACATCCAATTTCCTTTGCAATTTGATAAGCCATAGCTTCGTAGACTTGCCAGCTGTGTTTATCTTCCTCTTGAAAAGCGCGTCGCTCGACAATTCTTGCATCGTTAGTGCCAAGATAAGCAACCATACCGCCTTGCCCTGTAATTTTTTTACGGATATGTGCAAGCTGATAATGCCCTGAAAAGCATAATTTTGCTAATGGACCAGCAGGAAGAGTGCCACTTCGCTCGGGCGAAAATGGACCCTCTCCATCAAGTCCATTATTTACATCAATCACTCGTCCATGATGATGAGCACCAATAGTGATTCCACCACCGAGATGAGCGACCAGAAGGTTCAGATCCTCATATTTTTTACCAATCTCTTTTGCATAACGTCGAGCAACAGCTTTTTGATTAAGTGCATGAAAAATACTTGTGCGTGGAAGTTCAGGCAAACCTGAAAAACGTGCAATATCATCCATCTCATCGACTACTACTGGATCAGCAATAAAAGATGGAACATGTTTATTTTTAATATGGCTAGCTATCTCATTAGCCAAAATCCCACCAAGATTAGAAGCATGTTCTCCTTGCACACCAATACGCAAATCTTCAAGCATTGCAGTGTTCACAGCATAGACTCCACTCGGAATCGGTTTAAGCAATCCACCTCTACCAACAACGGCATCTAAATCTTCAAGAAGAATAGAATGCTCTTGCAATGTTTGTAGGATTAATTGATTGCGAAAGTCGTATTGATCGCTAATACTAGCATAATTAGCTAAGTCTTGCTCGCTGTGTCGAATGGTCTCCACAAAAATCGGGCTATCATCATTGAAAACACCGATTTTTGTGGAAGTTGAGCCTGGATTTATTACAAGTATCTTCATATAATTACAAAATTAATAACATGCAGCCAAAACAATTGAAGCTAATTTACTCCTCTCAGAATCTGAGCGAGATGTAAGTATGACAGGGACTTGTGCACCAAGCACAACTCCTGCAACCGTTGCCCCACCAAAGTATGTGAACGATTTATAAAGTGCATTGCCTACTTCTATATTTGGAACAAGGATGAAATCTGCATCTCCAGCGACTTCACTCTTTATTCCTTTATGCTCAGCGGATTCTTTTGAAATTGAATTGTCAAAAGCAAGCGGTCCATCGATTATGCAACCATTTATTTGGTGGCGTTTGTTCATCATTGTTAGCATTGCAGCATCCACACATGCGGGCATATTTGGATTAACTGTTTCAATTGATGCAAGGACTGCAACTTTTGGATTTGGAATATTGAGATGATGAAACAAATTGACTCCATTTTGAATCATTGATACCTTTTCTTCGAAGGTTGGTTTAACAATCAAGGCAACATCCGAAACAGCTAATACTTTATGGTAAGCTGGAATTTCAAAGAAACTAATATGGCTCAATAAATCCGTTCCACGTATGCCCTGTTCTTTATTTAAGATGGCTCTCAAATAATCTGAAGTTTGAATGAATCCTTTCATCAAAATATCTGCGCGATGGTCTCTAATTATTTGTATGGCAATTTGGGCAGATTTCATGGGTTCATTTTCAGAAATAAACTCAAATTTACTTATATCAAATTGAATTTTATCCGCTATTTCATAAACCTTTTGTTTATTACCTACAAATATAGGCTCAATGATATCTTCATTAAATGCTCTTTGCACGGATTCCATTGCGTTTTCATCTTCAGCAGCGGCAAGTACGAGCTTCCTTTTGACTTTTTGTGCTTTTACTATGTCGAAAAAATACCTAAAGTTATTAATCATTATTCTCTTTTTTAATAAAAATCATTATTCTTCTAATGATCCAATTTCATTTTCTACGGAATTTAAGATTTCGCAAGATTTAACTATATCCATAATTTTATTATGATCTTTGTAGAGAGGTCTGTCAATATCAAGGAAATCAACATATTTGCGAATTATGTTTTTTGCGATTTGCACACCTCTGCCATTATTGAATTTGCGAATATCGAGAGCTTGAGCTGATGCGAGCATCTCTATACCTATCACTGCATAAGCATTTTCAAGTATTTGCGTATTCTTGATTGCCGTATTCATTCCCATCGAAACAAAATCTTCTTGGTCGGCTGCAGCGGGTATAGATTGAATTGACGCAGGTGCCGAAAGAATCTTTTGTTCAACAATTAATGTGTCGGCAGTATATTGCGAAAGCATAAAACCCGAATTGAAGCCTGGATTAAGCGTTAAGAATGGAGGCAAACCCGCGCTCAAAGCGGGATTGAGCAAACGGTTTAATCTTCTTTCAGATAGCACGCATGCCATAGTTATTGACGTCCCCGCAAAATCCATTGGAAGAGAAACGGGTGTCCCTTGGAAATTGGCTCCCGTTAATGTGATTTCTTCTTCAGGGAGGAAAATTGGATTATCTCCCACCCCATTTAATTCGATTTCTACTTGAGAACGAGCATATTTAATTGCATCATGAGCTGCTCCTAAAACCTGCGGAGTCGAACGCATTGAGTAGGCATCTTGAACGCGTGTTTTAATTTTCCCCGAAAGCAAATCGCTACCTTCAAGAACTTTACGTATTGATTTGGCACTTCTAATCGCTCCCGAAAAACCGCGCAATTCATGCAAACGTGTATCATAAGGCTTTAAATTGGCAAGCAGTGCTTCCAAAGACATTGCCGCCGCAATTTCAGCTTGCTTCAATAAATTATTGAAATCATATAAATTAAATGCACTTATCGCCGTTAGCAAATTTGAACCATTTATTACAGCAAGTCCATCTCTTGCTTTCAACCCCGGAATAGTGATACCAGCATTATTCATAGCAACATCTGCGGGCAAACGTTGTCCTTTGTAAAATGCTTCGCCTTCACCCATCAATGTTAACGCAATTTGCGACATTGGGGCAAGATCGCCCGATGCACCGACTGAGCCCTTTTGACAAACCACAGGAGTCACACCTTTATTGAGCATTTCAACAAGCGTGCTTGTAATTTCGTAACGACAACCTGAATTGCCATGAGCATGCACGTTAATTCGCCCTGCCATTGCTGCACGCACAAATTCAATAGCTACGGGTTCGCCAATACCTGCTGAATGATTATAAACAAGGTATTTCTGAAATTCAGCTAATTTATCATCATCGAGAGCCACTTCTGAAAATTCGCCGATACCAGTATTGACGCCATACATTATTTCGTGGTTCTGAATTTTTCTATCGAGCAATTCGCGACATTTTTTTATTCGTTCAATTGCAAGAGGATCTAATTCTACTTTTTCATTATAGCGACCGATTCTAACTAATTTATCAATGGTCAATGAATGACCATCAAGTATGATTGACATTTTATCACCGTTTTTCAAAAAAAATAAAAAACAAAATTAAGACATTAAAATATTAATTTCAGCCACAGAAACCATATCCTCCACGCTTGCTCCACGCGAGAGATCGCAATATGGCTTCTTCAATCCTTGCATTATTGGACCAATTGCTTCTGCACCGCCAAGTCTTTGAGCAATTTTATACCCAATATTTCCTGCGTCCAAATCGGGAAAAATCATCACATTCACGTTCCCTGCAACAGTTGAGCCGGGGAATTTGCGTTGTCCAATTTCGGGAACAATAGCCGCATCGAATTGCATTTCGCCATCGCAAGGAATTTCGGGAGCTTTATCTTTCACAATTTGGGTAGCTAATTTCACTTTATCAACATCGGGATGCTCTGCACTGCCGTTTGTAGAAAATGATAGCATACCCATTTTTGCTTCGATTCCTGTGACAGATTGGAAATTCTTTGCTGTGGATATTGCAATATCAGCTAATTGCTCTGAAGTTGGATTTGGGTTAACTGCGCAATCAGCAAATCCATATATCCTATCAGAGAACACCATTAAAAAATAACTTGATACAAGCGAAATCCCTTCTGCAACACCAACTGTATGGATAGATGCACGTAAAACATCGGGTGTGGAAGACACATTGCCACCAACAACAACATCTGTTTTGCCTGTTTCAAGCATCATTCCTGCAAAATAAAGCTGAGTTCTTACTGCTGCAAGGGTTTGCTCTTCTGTCCATCCCTTGTCTTTGCGTCTTTTGTAAAGAATTCCTGTGAATTCATCCAACCATGGATTATTATCAATTTCGATTAGCTCAATTCCCGCCAAGTCAATATTATTAGCATTTGCAACTTTTCTAATTTCATCAGTTTTTCCAACTAAGATAGAATGAGCAATTTTATTGCTTGCAAGATATTTCGCTGCTTTAATTGAGCGGACATCATAAGANNGCGTTTATTTAATTGTTTTGCTTTTTCTTCAATTTCTTTTAAAAAATCTTTTCCAAACATATTTCACCTATTTTAATTTATTGGAGCATTTAGAACCACACGGCATGTATCACGAGCAAGAATTAATTCTTCATTTGTTGGGATGACATAAATTTTCACTCTTGAATCAGGTTTGCTAATAAGACCTTCTTTGCCTCCAACGGTCTCCTCATTTGCCTGTTCATCAAGTTCTATGCCAAGGAATTCAAGCCCTTCGCAAGCAATCTTTCGGACAAGTGCAGAATTCTCGCCGATACCTGCTGTGAAGCAAATTGCATCTGCTCCACCCATCGTAACAAAATATGACCCGAGATATTTCTTAACTTTATGAGCAAACATATCGATTGCTAATTTTGCACGTCGATCTTTAAATTCTCTCCATTCAACCTCAAGGTCTCGCATATCATGGGTGAGTCCCGATATTCCAAGAAGTCCCGACCTTTTATTTAAAATTGTCATAACTTCGTCAATTGTTGCACTTTCTTTATGAGATATATATTCAATAATCGATGGGTCAATATCGCCGCTACGTGTTCCCATCATCAAACCTTCCAGTGGAGTAAATCCCATAGAAGTATCAAATGATTTTCCACCTTTTATAGCACAAGCAGATGCTCCATTTCCAAGATGAAGACTAATGATATTCACTTTTTCTCTTGGCAAACTATTCAGAATGCGATATCTATACGAAATATAACGATGAGATGTGCCATGGAACCCGTATTTCCTTATTTTATATCTTCGATAAAATTGATAGGGGATACCATACAAATAAGATACTTCGGGCATTGTAGAATGGAATGAAGTATCAAAAACAGCGATCTGAGGAATTTGCGAACCAAAGACTTCCCTGGCTGCATAAATACCTTTCAAGTTAGGTGGATTATGCAATGGTGCTAAGTCAATATTGTCTTCTATACTTTTAATTACGGCTTCATCAATTCGCACCGACGCAGTAAAATCTTCCCCGCCATGGACCACTCTATGTCCGATAGCGTGGATATCTTCTATGGCTGTCAGACCGGGAATCTTTGTTTTTGGATCAGACATCCAATTCAATACAAATGATAGTGCCTCCTTATGATCGCGAATAGGAGTTGCAGTTTTATATTGAAGTTTGCCTGGCACTTCAAAAGAGACAAGTGCTTGGCTACCAATGCGCTCGACGAGTCCTTTGCAAAGCATTTTGTCAGTTCCTTGCTCAATCATCTCCAAATCAGTTTTGATTATCTGAAATTTAAGAGATGAACTTCCAGTATTAATAACTAGAATATTCATACTTTTCCTTTATAATTTATTTTTAATTATTATTTCAACAAATTGTAATTAAGATAAATACAAAAATATCAAATATTTCATTATAATTGAATAAAAAGATACAATTCTAATGAATATTTATTAATATAAATTTTATAATTAATTATTATTACAAGTGATAATAAATATGTGCATCATTAGCGATGTGATTACTTATAAGTTGTTTGTATAACGGGATCATTTACGTCTTTTGAGCGAAAAGAAGATCCCAGGAGGCTTTTAATATATTATATATTATGGATTCTTTATTCAGATCTTTCTCTATTAAAATTGTAAGCGAAAATTTTATTTTGATACAGTCATTATCAAAGCATAAGCTAACATCCACATCAAGAAATTTTATTGATAAAACTTTAATAAAATCATAACACATCTTAATATATTCTAAACAAGTATATTTTATTTTTGAAAATATTAAAATTTTGAGGTTATATGTTTAAACAATTCTCTTTTTTATCAACATTGATATTAATTGCTTGTTCAATTAATCTTTTTGCACAAACAAGCAGTATACAAGGGACAATAAAGTCTAGTTCAGGCGATATATTGATTGGGGCAAATGTTCAAGTTGTTGGTACAAAACTTGGAGCTCGTTCTAATAAAGAAGGACAATATAAAATTACAAATGTCCCCGTCGGGAGAAGGACAGTGCGAGTAACTTATATCGGGTATTCAACCGAGGAAAAGACAATCGAAGTTAATGCAAACGAGACAGTAACACTAAACTTCTCAATCGGAGAGGTTACAATTGAGAGCAAAGCTATTTCGGTGGTGGCAAGCCGTGCTACATACCGCGAAACACCTGTTGCATTTTCTAATGTTGATAAGCAAAACATTACTGATCAACTTGGCTCGCGTGATATTCCAATGGTTTTAAAAATGGTCCCGGGCGTTTATGCAACAGATCAAGGTGGTGGAGCAGGCGATTCGCGTATGAACATTCGAGGTTTTGACCAGAGGAATGTTTCGATTATGATCAATGGTGTGCCAGTCAATGATATGGAAAATGGTTGGGTATATTGGTCAAATTGGGATGGATTGGGAGATGTGACTTCATCAGTCCAAATTCAAAGAGGGCTTGGTGCTGGAAAAATGGCAAACCCATCAGTTGGTGGAACAATGAATATCATTACCGATCCTGCATATCAAAGGGCAGGAGTTAAATTTAAGCAAGAATTTGCGAGTGGTTCATTTCTTAAAAGTACGGTTGTAGCAAACACAGGCAAAATTGGCGGCTTTTCCGCATCCATTGCAGGTGTTCGTAAGGTTGCTGATGGTGTAGTTGATAAAACTTGGACAGATGCTTGGGCTTACTATATCGGTATGAGCTATGATATTAATAAAGATCATCAAATTGAATTTTATTTAATTGGTGCTCCGCAAGAACACGGTCAAAGAACTTATCAAAAAAATGCAGCATATTGGGACAAAGAATTTGCAAAAGATAATGGGATGAGACAAAGTCTTATTGATTCTACAACGGAACTCGGAATAGACTTCAACTCAAATTGGGGACCACTTAAAGGTGATATAAATACTTCTGATTATTATAATGATGATGTTCACGATAGAAGAGACAATAGCTATTTAATGGAAAGGGAAAATTATTATCATAAACCGCAAGTAAATCTTAATTGGTATTGGAATATATCAGAAAAAGTCAATTTGACCAATGTTTTCTATTTGTCGAATGGTATTGGTGGTGGTTCTGGTCCTGGTGGTGCCTCAATAAAATCCGATGCCAATGGATATATTGATTTCCAAGGTGTTTATAATTATAATACGAGTTCTGCTGCAATTGATACTAATTATAGTTCTACTTTGCATCGCTCCAAATCCATTTTAAGGAACTCAGTCAATCAACATATATGGTATGGATATCTCGGCACTGTTAATTGGAAGCCAATAAATAATCTTACTGTGCAAACGGGTCTTGATTTACGATATTATAAAGGAGAACATTGGCAAGAAGTTAGAAATTTGCTCGGTGGAGATTACTTCTATGATCGCACAGATGCAACAATCGATTATATGGCTCATCCCGAAGCAGCAATGAAAAAACTTGGAGATATTTTTTCATATCATAATGACGGACTTGTCAATTGGGTCGGAGGATTTGCACAAGGAGAGTATAAATTCCAGCAAGTAACAACCTACCTCAATTTATCCCTTTCCAATACAGGTTATAAAAGGAAAGATTACTTCCGCACACCCGATATGCCTAATGGTAGAGAAACAGATTTCGCAAATTTCCTTGGCTATACAGTAAAAGCAGGGGCTAATTATAACATTACTGATCATTTTAATATTTTCGGTAATCTGGGACATTACAATCGAGCTCCTTTATTCAGGAATGTGTTTAATTTTGATAATTCAAAATATAACAATATCAAAAATGAAAAAGTTTTTGCTTATGAAGTAGGTGCTGGATATAATACTTCTGGTTTCCAAGCAGATTTGAACTTATATCTAACACAATGGAAAGATAGGTCTTGGTTTACATCTTCCTTTATACAAAATACCGATGGTTCAAAGACTTATTTCAATTACAATCTGCCAGGGTTAAATGCTAATCATATGGGTGTCGAGTTTAATATTTCTTATAGACCTATTAAATTTGTTAAAGTAGATGGTATGCTTTCACTTGGTAATTGGAAATGGGGAAATGATGTCATAGCAACATATTCTCCAGAGGATGTAGATACAGCATTTACAACAAAAGTTTATTCTGATGGTTTGAAAGTTAGCGATGCAGCTCAAACTACAGCAGGAATTTCCGTCTCGTTTTACCCATTAGAGAAGACTTCGATTAATTTTACATACAATTATTTTGCTGATTATTATGCAAATTTTGATCCTGCTTCAAGAAATAATCCGAATGATAGGCAGCAACCATGGAAAGTACCTTCCTATGGTCTTTTAGATGGACACATTAATTTCGGTCTGCCACTTCAATTGCCCTTTGGAATAAATCTTTCTGCACATTTCTTTAATATTCTGGATTCAAAATACGTTGCCGATGCTCAAGATGGCAAAGATCATACAATTAATACTTCACAAGTATTTATTGGATTACCCTTCAGATGGAATGTTGGAGTAGAAATCACATATTAAATGTGATATTATAATATTTCAAATTATCTAAAAAAAAGAAGGAATGCTAATGGAAATTATCCTAAAGCATTCCTTCTTTGTTTAGGTATTTTTAATATTGCGGAGTATGAAAGACTCGAACTCCATTGGCTTGTGTCGGGAGGTCTTCAAGACAGATCGAGTACCATTATGCGAATCTTTCAAAGAGAAATTATAAAACTGGAGTTACCATCCCCCTTTCACGTAGGTTCCAATTTTATTTGCAGTATCGTCATTTCTTTCAATTATATCGGCAATAACAATTGCTAAAATCAATCTTATGGTTTTATTTAAGCATCCAATTACATTATCTGTAATAATAGCAAAATAGATCGCTTCACTTTTTTCAGAATGACAGGGTAAAACAAACGTAATTGCAACTGAGGACTCTCCCGAAGCAAACTATATTTTATTATTTATTACTTATATATTACTTCGTCTCTGCCTGGACCAGTGGAAATCAAGCATATCTTACTACCTAAATAATCCTCAATGAATTCAATGTACTGCTTCATTGCAGAAGGTAAATCAGCATACTTGCTTATATTTTTGGCAACGGGTCCCCAAGATGGTAAGTCGGTATATTGGCATTCGACGTTTTCAAGGGTTTGGTTATCGGCGGGGAAGTTCTTCAATTCTTTACCTTGGTAATTATATCCTGTGCAGACTTTTATTGTTTCAAAATTCTCTAATACATCAATTTTTGTAAGTGCTATTTCTTTAAAACCGTTAATCATCGCAGAATATTTCAAAGCAAACAAATCAAGCCAACCACATCTTCGCGGTCTGCCTGTTGTTGAACCGAATTCATCACCAATTTTTCGTAATTGCTCTCCATTCTCATCAAATTGTTCTGTTGGGAAAGGACCATTTCCAACGCGTGTTGAGTATGCTTTCACAACACCGATTATACGGTTAATTGAAGTGGGAGGAATTCCCAAGCCTGTGCATGCACCTCCGACTGTTGGGTTAGAACTTGTCACAAATGGATAAGTTCCATGGTCGACGTCAAGCATTGCCCCTTGTGCACCTTCTGCAAGGATGCTTTTACCATCTGCAATTGCCTGATTTAAATAAGTCGTAGTATCTTTTATATATGGATCTATAATTTTATCGAACTCAAGATATTTGTGAATTATCTCATCAATATTCAATTCGTTTGTTTGATAAAGCTTTCTTAAAAGATTGTTCTTTTCATTTATATTAAAGCGAAGCTTTTCAGTAAAAGTATCAAGGTTTAATAAATCCACAATACGAATTCCCACACGAGTAAATTTGTCAATATAAGCAGGACCAATTCCGCGACCTGTTGTGCCAATTGCTTTTTGCGAGAGTGTGGACTCTGAAATTGTATCCAGAAGCTTATGATATGGCATAATCAGATGAGCTTTGTGCGAAATTAGCAAGCGATCACGCACTTCAATTCCCTCTTGCTCAAGAGTATTAATTTCGCTAATTAAAGCATCGGGGTCAATAACCGTTCCATTGCCAATTATGCAAACGGTGTTCGGATGCAAAATCCCTGATGGAATAAGATGCAGAATAAATTTCTTTCCATTAATTACAACCGTATGTCCGGCATTTGCCCCGCCTTGATAACGAGCAACAATATCATATTTATCACTGAGGAGATCAACAATCTTCCCTTTTCCTTCATCTCCCCATTGTGTTCCTAAAATAACTGTAACAGGCATTACTTTATGTGTTTATTATTAAAATAAGAAAATTCAAATATTTGAATATAAAATCGAGAAAATTGAGCATTATAATGCAGATAAATCATTTGCAAAATGGAATACTTTATCCAGATGGGTCATTGATAAAATTTCTTGAACCTTTTGGGAAGGATTGACTAATGTGAATTGAATATTTTTGGAGGTTAATAAGCGATTCGCTGCTATCAAAATGCCTAATCCCGAACTGTTGATTGCAAGGACTTTGCTAACATCAATTGCAAGGATATGCACAGTTTGATTATCTAATTCACCAATAATTTTAGATAAAGCAAAAGTGTCTTCACCACCCAATAAACTTTCCGGGGCTTGCATTGCAGCAATGCCCCGAATTGTATCAATTATCTCTATATTTGAGAATTTATTATCACTCATTTTGCAAGACTTGCTTTTAATTGTTTGTCTTTTAATTTATCATCAGCCCAACCTGTTTCGAGATCTTCTTTGCGGATTTTTTCATGATACCAAATCACAAAATTACTTGCAATATAAACTGATGAATATGTTCCTGTTAAAATACCAACAAGCATAGTGAAAGCAAAACCTTCGAGCACGGGACCGCCGAATATTAAAAGCACTGTCAAGGTTAGAACCACAGTCATAACCGTATTGACAGTTCTACTTAATGTTTCATTAATGCTCAAATTAATCAATTTAATAAGATTCATCCCTTTATGAAGATCTCGATTTTCACGGACTCTATCAAAGATAATTACCGTATCATTGATTGAATAACCGATAACAGTCAATATACCCGCAACGATATTCTGAGTGATTTCAAGGTCCATTATTCCAAGTGCATTGAAAATAATTATGAATGAGATAACCACAAATACGTCGTGAACAAGTGCAATGATTGCCCCCATTCCCGACACGAATTCAAATCTGAACCCAATATATACAAGCATTGCAATCACAGCAAGCAAAACTGCAAGGAATGCTCCCGTTCTCATTTCAGAGCCAATCTTTGCTCCAATTTTATCGACTTTTAAGATTGTGATAGTATTCCCGGGAAAATCTTTCTGCAATTCTGAAAGCACTTTACCCTGGACATCGCCGAATTCCTGCACTCTTATTAAGAATTGATTGCTCTCTCCGAAAGATTTAATTTCTGCGCTTTTATAACCAATCTTTTCGACTGATTTACGTAAATCTCCCGTTTGAGCATTTTCGCTAAAAGCAACCGCTATTTCTGTTCCACCTGTATAATCTATACCGAATTTAGGTGGTAAAATGAAAGCCAAAATTAATCCCGCAGTAATTATAGCAATAGAGAAAAAAATCCAGAATCCTCTCGAACTAACGAAATCTATATTTGTTTTACCAAAAAATTGCATTTATTTCACCTTTATTAAATATTTGAAATTGATTTTTTTTGACCGAAACTGAAATTCTTCCATCCTGCTTGCATCGAAATTTCAATTAAAGCCCGAGATATGAGAATTGCTGTAAATAATGTGCCAATGATACCTATCATCAATGTTAATGCGAATCCTTTAATAGGTCCGCTGCCGAGGAAATAAAGAATTAACCCCGTTATAAAAGTTGTGACATTTGAGTCAAGGATAGCGCTCAAAGCTTTGCTGAATCCTTCATCAATAGCTGATTTGAGGCTTCTACCTTTTGCAAGTTCCTCGCGTGTTCTTTCATAAATTAGAACGTTTGCATCAACCGCCATACCAAGTGTTAAAATAATACCTGCCAAGCCAGGCAGTGAAAGTGTTCCCCCAAGTGAAGCCAAAACGCCAAGTATCAGGGTGATATTCAAAATCACAGCTATATCTGCAACAAGTCCTGCTTCTGTATAATATAATAACATAAACATAATAACGACCAAAGCAGCAAAGATGCTTGCAGTAACTCCATATTTAATTGAATCTTCACCGAGCGATGGTCCAACGATCCTTTCTTCAATAATCTCGACAGGTGCTTTCAATGCGCCCGCTTTCAGGACGATTTCAAGCAAGTGAGCTTCTTCGGTATTTGCCATACCTGTTATTTGCGAGCTTCCACCCGTAATTTTGGATTGAACAACAGGTGCAGAATAAACCCTTCCATCAAGAACGATTGAGATGCGTTTCTGCAGATTTGCACCTGTGATTTTTCCCCATCTGTCAGCCCCTTCTGAATTCATTGCCATTGTTACCATTGGAGCATTGTTGGTTGGGTCGTAAGTTGCAAGTGCATCGGTAATGACATCACCTGTTAATTCGGGTTCTTTCTTTAGAGAATAAAATCCATAGATTTTTATTTTTTCATCACGAGATAATTCGGGTTTAGCATCATAAGCAATCTCGAGTTCGGATGGCATCATAGATTTAATTTCAGGCCGATTAAGAATTTCTTGAAATTTTGCAATAGAATCTTCTAAAATTCTAAAAGTGTATTCGCCTTCGGGGAAATTATCATTAGTATAATAAACAGGCACGGCTTGGGCGTTCCTTTGTTGTGGATCACTGTAATAAGTCGCGAATAGTCGAGTGAATGGATGATCTGCAATATATCGGCGAGTTGCTTCCTCTTGAGGCAACCCTGCATAAGGATCGGACGTGTCGGACTTTTGAGTTGAATCTGTTGCAATTTTGCTTGTATCGGTCGCCCTCTTTAATGAATCGGCAAGTATATTTGCAGCGGGTTCCGGTTTCGTTGTATCAGATGTTGCTTTTGCAATTGTTTGCAATGCAGAAGC
>DIEP01000098.1:0-4094 GCA_002418685.1 Ignavibacteria bacterium UBA5771 | reverse complement strand
GCGATAGAAGAATTCCACAATTTGCTTATTATTTTTCACAAGCTTGAATTCCAGACGAGCAGTTGTTTGCAGCAAGCTTCTCATTTCTGTTGTATTCGAAACACCTGGCAATTCAAGAACAATTCTGTTCGCACCCTGCTTTTGAATATTTGGTTCAGAAACGCCGTATTGGTCTATACGTGTTCTCATAACTTCGAGTGCTTGATCAATTGCATTATTCTGGTCAGCGCGCAATTTATCAATAATCTTTTCTTCAGTCAAATCGCGTATATTACCAAAATCGAAATATGAAATTAGAGATTTGCCCTTTGGACGAGCTATTGCATCAAAATTCTCGAGAAATGCATCAATAATATCTTGATCAGAATTTCCTACTTGCTGACGAGTTTTTGTTATGACTTGCTCGAACGTTTCGTCAATTGCTTCCTTAGTAGCATTTTCTTCAATTAGTTTTAGCACATCGACTTCGAGCGTAACATACATACCACCACGTAAATCAAGCCCCAATTTCAATTGAGATTTCTTGGCGCTAGTAAGAGATTCTCCATATTCTTTTTTAAATGACTCCATTATTGCCAGTGAATCAGCGGGAGTCTTAGCCTTTTTAGCTCTATCAACATATTGAGCTTGAACTTTTTCCAACTGGTATGCGCGAAAAGTGGGGAAAAGCATTGCAATCGCTGCAATAATTGTCACTGCCACTAATATTATTTTTCCAAGTACTTTTCTCAACGAAATCCTCCGATATTTGCTATAAAATTATCAAAAATATAAATTCTAATTAATTCAAAATTACAAAATTATGAGTTTTTAATAAAAGAATCATTGCAAAGATAAAAAAAGTGTTTAATTATCTTATCATCTAAGAAGAAAATTAATAAAAATAATAATAAAAATTGCCACGCAAGAATAATTGCTTGCTATAAAGCAATTAGCCATTACAATCAATAAGATGGATACAATTCTTGCGTGAAAGAATGAAAATATTGTCAGAACTAACTTTATATTTAAGGATATTCTTAATGATTTATGATATTTATAAGACAGTTTATTAAATAATTCTTTATAATTTTGTATTTTTATTTCTTGTATATATTTTAATATTAGTTGAGGTATTTATGAAAATTATCATTTCTGATGGTATGAGCAAAGAAGGTATTGAAATCCTTCAAAATGCAGGAATCGAGATTTTGAATCAAAAGTTTACTCCCGAAGAATTAATTAAAGCTATTCCCGATTATGATGGTATACTTGTGCGTTCTGCAACAAAAGTAACAAAAGAAGTAATAGATGCAGGCAAAAAATTAAAATTAATAGCTCGAGGCGGTGTAGGACTCGATAATATTGATGTGGCTTATGCTAAAGAAAAAGGCATTGCTGTTCTTAATACTCCAGGTGCATCCTCCATTTCTGTTGCAGAGCTTGCAATTAGTCATATCTTTGCAATTTCAAGATTTTTGTATAAAAGCACTGCTGAAATGAAATCGGGCAAATGGCCCAAAAAAGAATATAGCGAAGGCTTTGAATTAACAGGAAAAACACTTGGTATATTTGGATTTGGCAATATTGGAAAAGAAGTTGCAAAACGTGCAATTGGATTAAGTATGAACGTAATTGCCTTTGACCCATTTGTGACCGAAACAAATCTAAATGTGAAACTTGTATCAAAAGAGGAATTACTTGCCCAATCCGATATTATTACGCTTCACATACCCAAATTAAAAGAAGGTTTTGCCATTGCAGCACCCGAATTTGAAAAGATGAAGAATGGAGCGGTTTTGATTAATTGCGCTCGTGGGGGAGTAGTGTCAGAAGCCGATTTATTAGAAGCTTTGAATTCAGGAAAAATCAAAGCAGCAGGAATTGATGTCTTTGCAAATGAACCGCCAACTGAGGCACAGAAAGAACTAATTAATCATCCAAATGTTAGCTTAAGCCCACATATCGGTGGCTCAACACCCGAAGCACAAACTCGAATTGCTATCGAAATCGCTACAAAAATTGTTGATACATTTAAAAATGCGAAATAAATATTATGGCAGTATTCAAACCTTTCATAGCATTCAGACCCAAACGCGAATTAGCTGCTGAAGTTGCCTCAAAACCTTATGATGTGCTTTCGAGCGAAGAGGCTTTTAAAGAAGCAGAAGGGCATCCATATTCATTCCTGCACATTGGTAAACCCGAAATTGATTTGCCTCGTGAAGTAGATTTATATGATGAGAAAGTTTATCTGAAAGCAAAAGAAAATCTTGATAAATTAGTCAAAGATGGCATTTTGATTCCTGATGAAGATAGGTACTTTTATCTTTATAGTTTAACAATGGATGGACGAACCCAAGATGGTTTTGTCGGAACAGCGTCTGTCGAAGATTATTGGAATGACGTTATCAAAAAGCACGAGAAAACCCGTAAAGATAAGGAAGAAGATAGAGCTAATCATATTCGCTATACAAGATCTCATTCGGGACCTATATTCCTAACATTTCGCGATGATCCAAATTTATTAAATATCATTAAGCAAATTAAAATAGATAAGCCCGAAATAGATTTCATAGCGTCTGACGGAGTTCGCAATCAAGTGTGGGTAATCAAAGATAAAACTTTGATCAAAGCAATCGAACAAAACTTTGGCAATACCAAAAATCTCTATGTTGCCGATGGACATCACAGGTCCGCTGCTGCTGCCATTGTCGGTAAAGAGCTTAAGGGAGCTAATCCAAATCACAATGGCGAGGAAGAATATAATTATTTTCTTGCAGTGGCTTTTCCCGCATCACATTTGAATATACTTGATTATAATCGAGTTGTCAAAGATTTAAATGGATTAACCGAAGATGAATTTTTAAAGAAATTAAGCCAAAATTTCATTATCGAAGAAGCGACGCATCAAGTCAATCCCAATCAAAAAGGGCAATTCGGAATGTATCTGAAAGGGCAATGGTATAAATTAGATTCAAAACCTGAGATTCTCAAAGAAGCAGACCCCGTCGAGAAACTTGATGTATCTATTATGCAGAAATATGTCCTATCGAATATTCTCGGAATCGAAGATCCCCGCACAGACAAGCGAATTGATTTTATTGGTGGTATCAGAGGTCTTGGCGAACTTGAACGGAGAGTGAATTCAGGCGAAATGACAGTAGCATTTGCAATGTATCCAACATCAATTGATGAATTACTTGCGATAGCCGATGCAGGCAAGGTTTTGCCACCAAAATCTACGTGGTTTGAACCGAAATTGCGAGATGGCTTATTTGTTCATTTCTTTTAAAATTGGCAATTATTTAATAATTGTAATTATACATTTTAAACCTTTTTGTAGGGAATGCCACTTGGTATTCCCTACATTTTTATTTATTCCAAAATTATCCTTTGATATTTCTTCATCCACTCCCGCATAGTGTCTTGATAAAGAAAAAGTAATCACGATAATAAATTTATATTTTTAAATTATACATTAGATTCATCCGTCGATATTTTTAAGTTCTAAAATGAACTAATATCTATATTTTATTATTTTTTATAGAGGGTAATTATGAGTAAGGATCAGAATGCAAAAAAAGACACAAAAAAGAAGCCTGCAAAGACTTTGATTGAAAAACGAAAAGAAAAACACGAAAAAAACGAGAAAAAGCAGAATTCTGATTGATGATTTAATTATGATTATTCAATATCATTAATCGATTGCAACCGTCTTTCTTTTAACTGTTTAAAGTGTGTAGGTGTCAAACCAGTAATTTTCTTAAATTGACTGGAAAGATGCTGAACACTTTTATAATGTAATTTCCAGGCAATTTCACTTAATGTGAGGTCTGTATATACGAGCAATTCCTTGGCACGCTCAATTTTATGTTTAATAATGAATTGCTGAATTGTTGTTCCTGTTACTTCTGCAAAAAGATTTGCAAGATAAGTATAATTATGATTGAGCTTCTCGGCTAAAAAATCAGAATAATTGATTTTTAAATCTTCCGTTTCATCAGAATAGTGGATAAGTTCAATAATAGTATTTTTTATTTTTTCGATGAGTTGGCTCCTTGCATCAAGCATTAGCTCAAGCCCTGATTTTTTCAAAGCAATATCAAATGCAA
>DIEP01000011.1 GCA_002418685.1 Ignavibacteria bacterium UBA5771 | reverse complement strand
GCAACAGATTTCTTTACCTCACGAGGGCTATATTCAACTATATCTATATTTTTATTAACAGCAGAGATTATCACCGCGGCGCGGGATTGCGAAAGTTTGATAAGCGATTGGGCATTCTTATGATAGAACATAGTTTCGAGGGAAATTACATCAGGAGAGACTCTATCGATAAGAGTATTAATTTGTGAGTAAATTTGTCCTAATCGCTTATTATATTCATTTTCAATAAGTTTGGCTTTGATGACTCCGTATTCAATTAAAGAAATCTTTTTATTTATGGCTGAAATTGCACCGTAGCCAATCAATATAGAACCGGGGTCAATGCCAAGTATAATCATTTATTGATCTAATTGATCTTCGATAGATTCATCGACTTCAAAGTTAGTAAAAACATTTTGGGTGTCATCATAATCTTCTAATACTTCAATGAACCTCATTATTTTTTTAGCTTCATTAACATCGGAAATTTTTACATAAGAATTGGGAAGATATTCCAATTTACTTTCTTGAATATTGAAGTTATGATCTTGCAAGTATTTATTAACAATGCCATAATTTTCGATAGGGCAAATTATACGAGTGGATTCTTCATCATATTCCATATCATTACCTCCTGCTTCGAGAGCGATTTCGAGCATTTCATCTTCTGATTTCCCATCAGTAGCGACTGTGATTACACCCGCTCTTGTGAAATTCCACGAAACTGAATTAGAATCGCCCATATTTCCGCCATATTTTGTAAATAAAGAGCGGACTTCGGAGACAGTTCGATTTTTGCTATCAGTTGCAACTTCTAGAATGACCGAAACGCCACCAGGAGCAAATCCTTCATAAGTATATTCTTCAAAAGTGGAACCTTCGATTTCGCCTGTGCCACGTTTAATTGCTCTTTGAATATTATCATTGGGCATATTTAATGCACGAGCATTCAAGACAGCAAGCCGGAGACGGGAGTTGGAGTCAACATCTCCCCCACCTTCGCGTGCACCGATAGTAATTTCTTTTGCCAAGCGAGTGAAAACTTTTCCTCGCTGTGCGTCTTTTTTGCCTTTTTTATGCTTTATATTTGCCCATTTGCTATGACCCGACATAAAATCCCTTCTTTTTAATTATGATTATTAATTATTTAAAATTCCTTATAATACTTTGATCTATAGTCTAAAATTTTCGCTGATTTTTTAACTTGTGTATACCATGAAAAAAATGCATTCTTTGATGTTTCAGTGGATAATTGCTTCATATAATCAACTAACTTTGTTTGGACTTGCTGATTATCAGGTATTTGCTTATTAATAACTTGAATAATATAATAATTGCTTTCCCCGCGAATTGGTCCGACGATTGTATTAATTGGTGAATCAAATATTTTTTGCGTTAAAATTACGTCTTTACCAATCTCTTGAACGTTTCCATCATTTTTGATAGCAACAGCCATTGTGATTTTCAATGTAGTATCTAATTGTTTTGCTTGGTCCAAATCTTGGTAGTTTTTAACCTGTAAATAAATTTGTTCTGCTTGTTTTTTTAACATATCGAGGCGTTTATTCTCGCGAATTTTTGAAGTAATTTCTTCACGTTTATCTTCAAGCGAAGCAATTCCTGCTTTCTTTTTGCCAACAACTTGAGCAACGATAATGCCGTAATATTTCAGTTCAATTGGTTCGATAACTTCACCAATTTCTAAATCGAACGCTTGATTAGTAAGATACCATGAATTGAAGATAGGTCTTTCATTAGTAAAATAAGGTGTTTCGACAACTTTTCTATTTAATCTTGTGGCAATTGTATCGATATTGCCCCCATCTTGCACCTGTTTTGAAATTGAGAATGCTTCACGGAAGAGGGAGTTCTTAGTTGCATTAGAAATTGTATTTTTTATCGTTATTTTGCTATATTTAATCTCTTCGGGGTTTTTGTCATAAACTTTAATAAGATGATAACCGAAGTCTGTTTCAATAGGACCTACAATATCTCCAATTTTAGCAGAAAAGGCAGCATCTTCAAAAGGTTTAACCATTTGTCCATGACCAAAGAAGCCAAGGTCTCCACCATTCTGCGCTGACCCAGGATCTTGAGAATATTGTCTTGCCAGAACTGTGAAGTCTTTGCCTGATTTTGCTTCCTTGAGAATTTCCAGTGCTCTTGTTCGAGCAGAATCTTTATTATCATTAAATTTGATTAAAATATGGTTCGCCCTGACCATCTCTTCTTTGCTGGGACGACGCCCATCTAATCTGAAATATGTGAGTCCTTCGGGAAGATTTAATGGTCCTGCAATATATCTATCAGCAAGAAACATTAAATATTTATACACTTCGGGGTCAATCTGAGTTACAGGAGCAAAATCAAAAGTTTCGCCGCCCAATTCACTCATTTTAATTTCGAATACACTATCTCTCGCGGGAACTGTCTCAACACTTCGTAAGGCTTCATCCAATTCACGTGCTTTTTTCTCGGTACGCATTGAATCTTCTTTCGAGGGTTGCAAAGGGAATGCTATATATTTTAGCTGCGCTTGGTTTTCCTGTTTATAATAGTTTTTATGTTCATTATAATAATTCTGCACTTCGGCATCAGAAACTTTAATATCTTCCAATTTTATATTATTTGGAGAAATAGTAAGAATTTTTGCATCCATGCTTGAATTTTGATTTATAAATTTAATCTTAGCAAAAGTTGGGGAAACAAATGAATTAAATGTTCCGACAGAAGTCTGCAATTGGGCAAACATTTTGTTTCTTTTGATAACGCTCTCAATTTCTATTAAATCATTGCGCAATTGATTTATTGCTTCAGTCTTCTGTTCTTCGCTAATTTGATTGGGATCACCTAAGTATTTCACATAACTTTCTGGATTAGTAACAATCTCGAGATAAATATCTTTTAGAAATTTCCCACTGGAATCTGAAAATGATTTTTGTAAATAATCAGGTGGATTTTCAATTAACTCGTCACGAATTTCATCGGGAGAAACCACAATTCCCATTTTCTTTGCTGATTGCTCAAATAAGATATTATCTACTAATTGATTCCAAACTTGCTGTCGAACAAATGTTTCATCAATTTCCTGGTCAGGATTTTGAGATTGAGCTTTTTGCTGCTCAACTTGTGCACGCACTCGTTCTTCATAATCTTTATATAAAATCTTTTCGCCATTCACTTTGCCAACCATTGCATTCTCTAAGGATTCGCCTTGCCGAACTAATGTGCCTATATCAGCATCACTCAGTACCATAAAACCAATGAATATAATTGCAAATAAACCAAGTGCATAGGGAGATACTTTTCTAATGTTTGTTAATGTTCCCATAATTTTCTTTATTATAAAATATTAAAATTGAAAATTTTAAAACTACAAATTTAACAAAATTTGCTATAACTTGAAGTTATTAATGAATAAAAAGCAATTGAACTATTATAAAAGTTGGCAAAAGGACTAATAAAGAAAACTTATACATATACTCAAAGAAATGTGGCATTGGGATTTTTTGTTGTTCTGCAATGGATTTTACCATAAAATTCGGTCCATTACCTATATATGTCATCGAACCGAAGAATACGGCTCCAATCGAGATAGCTGAAAGATAATGAGCGGGTATATTGCCAACAAGTGGAATATGAGCAAAGAGCTGAGGGGAATGTTCAACAAGTCCAAGTGCTAAAGAATAAAACGTTACTGCTGTCGGTGTATTATCGAGGAATGAGCTCAGAAGTCCCGTAATATAATAAAATTGCACAGGTGTATTTATCCCAATATTTGCTGCATTGACTTCTAAATATGTTAATACAGGCACCATTGTTATAAAAATCCCTAAAAATAAATATGCAACTTCCAAAATTGGATGCCAAGTAAAATCATTGCTTTTGTGAAATTCCTTTTTAGTAAAAATCAGGGAGCAAGCAGCCAGCCCAATAATCACCACTTCGCGAATTAATGTCGCATAATCGGAGTTCCCCAAGGAAGGTATCATCAACGGATTAATAATTGCAACGGATAGGACCACACCCAACAACAAAACGAAATTCATGCTTCCTTGCACACGAATTGGTTGAATATTAGTTCTATCGAATATAATATCTTCGGGGTTCTCTTTTTTATATTGCATAGAATCCCAAATGAAATATATAGTGAGTAAAATTAAATTAGTCACTGCCCATTCTGGCAATAAGTTAAAAAACCAAGTGAATGGAACTCCACGCAAATAAAGCATAAATAAAGGAGGATCCCCTATGGGAGTCAATAAACCACCCGCATTGGCAACAATTGCAATAAAGAAAAGAACAGAGTGTGTTTTCCTTTTTCTCTCTGAATTGATTTTTAAAAGTGGTCTAATAAGCAACATTGCTGCACCTGTTGTTCCCATAAGAGAAGCGAAAATTGCTCCGATTGCAAGAAGAATCGTATTATTGCGGGGAGTACTCTCAATATCACCTGAAATATAAATTCCTCCCGTTATTACAAATAATGACCCCAAAAGGATTACGAATGGCAGATAATCAAACATCATTGCATGCTCAAGCTCAGTCGAAAGATTGTTGAATAACATCCATATTGCAGTTGGTATACCCAACACCAATGCGACTATTAATTTATTGCGATTGGAATCCCAAAATTTTGGAGTGGCAAGTGGCATAATTGCTATTGCTCCAAGCATAAGAGCAAAAGGAATCCCCGCCCATAAAGGAATTGAAGGAAGATTCTCCATAAATAGATAATGTTTTAAATTAATTTTTAACGATTAAAAGAAAAAAAAATTTGAATCAGCCAATATCTATGAATTTGTAGCTTGTTTGAACTATAGAAAATGTTTTAGAATGGTATTTGGACAGGTTTGGAACAAGCCCAAATTTTGCCATTGCGAGCGAGCATGCTTGCAAAGCAATCTCTTATTACCTTCTGCTTTTCCTATTCCCCCTCTTCATAAGTGGGGAAATTTTCCTATTCCCCCCTCTTTGTAAGAGGGGGTAGGGGGGTGTTCTCTTGCCCTCATTTTGCACAGTTAGGATATGAACACCCCTTTATCCCCTCTTCATAAGAGGGGAAAATATTTTCGGTCTCCCCCCTCTTCATAAGAGGGGAAATTTTCCTATCTCCCCCTCTTCATAAGAGGGGGACAGGGGGTGTTCTCTTGCTACTTCTATCACTCTTTCATCAATTTCTCCACCACTTGCTTCCCCTCTTTGAAAAAGCGGACGGTGTAAAAACCGGTGGGAAGGGAAGCAACGCTTATATTCTCTGCATCAATGATCCCTGATTGCACGCAGCTGCCAAGCAAATCATATATCTGATATTGCCAACCGATATATGCCGCGGTATTGATGAAATCGCGGGCGGGGTTGGGAAAAATGGATATGTGCGACGGGGAAGGCTCTTCCTTGATGTCAAGACCATTAATCAAATCGATAAGCTTTGCACGATAAAAGCTATGTCCCACACTACCAACATTACCATAAAGATTTACAAATATGTAATCGTTATTGATTGCAAGAGAAGAGTAGTCCATATTACTTCCCGTAAATTTTATACCACTATTTCTGGAATCCCATGTATTTCCCAAATCTTTTGAAATAAATACACCATTGTTCTGAGATGTCAAAAAAAGATTTTTACCATCTGTTATTAAGGAATTCACCCAAGTTTCTACCAGCATACCATAAGACAACCATGTTTGCGATTTATTCCATGTAGATCCAAAATCTGTTGATATGTAAATGCAATTATTTGTTGCAACAAAGATATTACTATCAATCATCGCAATTGAGGAAATTTGCTGATCGGTTATTTTTTTATTTAACCAAGTTTCGCCCAAATCAGTAGATATGTAAAGACCACTACCCCATGTTCCCGCAAAAATAGTATTTGCCTTCAATGCAACAGGAACGACATAATTATTTTTCGCAAAGCTCCGGAAATTCCAACTTTTGCCCAAATCGGTCGATAACAATACTCCATCTGATATACTTGCAACTACTTTGTTTCCCTCAATAACTATTGAAAATACGGCTTTTCGTGGTAATTTCAAAGTAGTATCCTTGGCGCACTGTTCCCAATGCTCCCCTTTGTCAGGAGACATAAATAAGCCCAATTTGTTTCCAACAAAAATATAATCACCCGTAGCAGCAATTGCATTTATTGTTGATTCTATTAGACCATTTTCATTAAATTCCCAATTCTCTCCCTGATCAGAGGAAAGAGCCAATTTAGTAGTACCAGCGTATATTATGCCATCTGATGAAGCTAAAGCTGATGGATTTGGATATGAGATAATTTGATAACATGTTTGAAAGTTTGTTCCAAAATCGGTTGATGAATAAATTGCCTTACCACTTGAGTCAATTGTAAAAAAATATGTGCCATTATAAGTAAAATATTTTAAATAAGGTAAATTATTTGCCAATTTCCATATTTTTCCTGAATTAGTAGAAACATAAAGATGGTAATTTGTCGACGCAAATGTCGATGCAAAAATCACATTATCCTTCCAAAAAAATGATAGGACGGGTTCACTTGAACCAACCTGTTCCTGTTGCCAGGTTTTGCCTTTGTCAGGTGACAAATATAAAAGCGAAGAATAACTGTCTTGAATTATAAGCAGGCTATCTCCTCTTGAAGCAAAATCGAAAACCCGCAGAGTATCATTTCCCATTTTGATTGGAGTCCAGTTTGCACCCATATCAGTTGATAAAAATAAACCACCATATTCATAATACTCCATGTTAATTAATTCACTCTTCGTTGATTGGGCCCATATATCATTTCCCGAAACTGACAACAACCGCAGAGTTTCAAATGGCAAACCATCAGTTTGTAATTTTAACCAGGATTCGCCATAGTCAGAAGAATAAAATATTCCACTATTATAATTTTGTATATATATTTTCTCATCGTTAACTATTATGCTTCGGACTGTAAAGTTGCTAATTCCATTATTTTTTGGGATCCATGTTTCTCCCAAATCCGCCGAAAGATAAACTCCCTTATCAGTTCCTGCAAAAAGCAAATCATTAATTTTCGTAAAAGATTCGATTGTGTTATCTGCAATTTCCGTTGTATCCCATGAGATTCCATTATTCAAAGAAATCAGCAACCCCCCATAACCGGATCGGGCAATTACAGTATCATGATATGACATTATATTCTTTATTTGGGCGTTGCTTTGAAACCAGCCTGGGACTTCTTCCCATTGTGAATAGGAAACCTGCGTTATTAAAGCTAAAAAACAAAATATTAATTTTTTCATTATTTATCCTTCCTAATTTATTTCAAAAAACAAATTGTTCTGAAAAATTCCACAAAATAATGATGATTAAATTAGTAAATATTTTTCTAATTGTCAATACTTTTTTGAAACTATATTGAAAAATAGGAGAATATTTATTTAAAAGATTATTTCAAGAGTAAAAAAATCTAAAAATTGCTATTTTTACAAAAGTAATACGAAGGTCGGGGACCTTTGGATGTTGTGTGTTCTTATGGAATATTAATTATTTTTACTAAATGCAGATTTCAAAAAAGATGTGAAGGATAATGATTGATTGTCAATCGGTTGGACCATATCAATCTTGCTTTGGTTGATTGGTTTATTAGTTTTATAAGTGTTGTTTGGTAATTCGAATGACGCTTGCTCGGAAGGATTAAGTTCGGATATTAAAGTAATATTTTTTTCTGCTAAACCAATTAAGAAAGATTGCTCACCAACTTTCACAATATATAAGGAAGCTTTTTGTGTTAGGGGGATTTTATCAAGCACTTTACCTTCATAATTACCAATTTTCTTAAATTTTACCTTTTGAATCTTTTTGAGATATAAGGACAATAGAAAAAGGACAACAATAAATGCCGATAAAACGAGAAAAGAATTCAGAATTGAATGATCCATTACATTTCCTTGAAATTTTATGTGTTCAATGATTTTAATCTTTCTTCTTGATCAATAAGCTGAGTGATTCTAATCCCAAAATGCTTATCAATCACAACCACTTCTCCTTCTGCAATCTTTTTTCCATTAATAATCACATCAATCGGTTCGCTAACTAATTTATCGAATTCGATAACTGACCCTCGACCCAATTGCAAAATATCCCTGATCAACATATTTGTTCGACCAAGCTCAATTGAAACAGGGAGTTGAAGGTCAAACAATAACTCTAATTTTGGACTTATATTCTCAAAAATTTTATCTTTTGTCTTGTGTTCCTGAGTGCTATTTGCTGCTGTTTTCTGCGCATCGGGTAATTTTTGAGTAGGATCATTACTACTATTGATAAGAGTATCCATTTCTTCTTGCGACATTGCCATATCAGTACTCCTTTTTATATCTCAAATCTGGTTCAATAATATCATCATCTTTCAAGAAACGAGTGATTTCAACTGCTCTTTTTCCATCAATACTCCCGGGTCTTCCGAGAAGTTTTTTTCTAAAGTTAATCGAAATCTCAATTTCTTCATTTACTTTTTTATCAAGTTTAATAATGTCCCCCACTTCCAAGTTTAAAAAATCATTAACTGAGATGCTTGTCCTTGCAAGTTCAGCTTGAACATTCAAGTAAGTAGAGGAAATTTGTTTATCAATAATTTCAATATTTTCTTTTTTCTTTTGTGGCGAAATTGAAATGCTTGGAGCAGTAATTTGTTGACGGTTGAGTTTTGTTAGCACTTCCTCTAATGCAAAAGTTGGAAAGCACACGTTCATCAAATACGTATTAACTCCAATATTTACATTAAAAGATACAACAAGCACGATCTCGGAGGAGGGTGCAATTTGGACAAAATCTGCTTCCATTTCCAATCGAGAATATTTAAAATTGATTTCCGTAATAGATCGCCATGCATTACGCAAATCAGAGAAAGCATGCTCGACAATTCCACGAACTACTGATTGCTCAATTGGAGTAATTGAACGTGGCTTTGGAGAAATTTCACCACTGCCACCAAGTAATTTTTCGACAATCACAAGTGCCAATTGAGGACTAATCTCTAAAATACCGTTCCCATCTGTTCCCTCTATATCAAATACATATAGGCAACTTGGATTGGAAACTGAAAGAATATATTCCGAATAAAACAATTGGTCGATGGAAGTAATTTCAACTGAAATGAGAGATTGCAAACGAGAAACAAGATAATACCCAAAAGTTTCTGCAAAGTTCTCGTGAACAGTTTGCAGAGTTCTAAGTTGATTTTTCGATATCCTGTTCGGTCTCCGAAAATCATAATTAGATACATCCATTGTCTTGAATTTGCCTGAAATGACATCTTCAACATTGACTCTGCCACTGGACATGTCAGAAAGTAAGCTATCTATCTCGTTTTGTGATAATAAATCTGCCATTTTACTCTTGAATTATAAATTCTATCAGCCCAACTTTAACTAATTTTAGACCAAATTCTTTAAATATTGGATCTAAATTGCTCTTAAAAAGTTGCTCAAGTTCAGGTCTCTGAGCTTGGA
>DIEP01000006.1 GCA_002418685.1 Ignavibacteria bacterium UBA5771 | reverse complement strand
AATTTTTGCAAACGCATTTTTTCAGACGCACGAGCAGTAAAAAACGAAACAGCTTCTTTCATTTTCTTAATATTTGTTATATATTCTCCAAATGAGCGCGAAAAAATTATGGACTTCTTAGCAGTAGGAGCTTCCTCAAATTCAAGGCATTTTATTCCTTTGAGCTCTCGTAATGTGCGTAAACCAACGATTGTCATTCGCTTTTGCACCCATCTTTCATCAGCAAGAGTGAAATCAAAGGCAGTGTGCATCCCATTCAAATGGAGCAAAGCAGAATATTTCCTTCCAATTCCCCAAATATCATCGACTTCGGTTTCTTTGAGAAATGTGGAGTAATCGTCATAGTCAAACAAATTCAGCACACCATTGCATTCAAGATGCTTTTTTGCGTAATGAGTGGCAATCTTCGCAAGCGTTTTTGTGGGTCCCATTCCAATACCAACAGGCAATCCAAGCAATTGGTAAATAGTATCTTTTATTTTGTGTAAATAATCCGTTTGGTGACCATTTTCGATTCCGTCCAAATTTAAAAATGCTTCATCGACAGAATATACTTCAACAACCGGAGAAAACCTTTCAAGGGTTGCCATCATACGCGCGGACAAATCACCATAAAGCGAATAATTTGAGGAAAACACATAAATATTCTTTTCCTTTATTAATTTTTCTACCTTGAAGTATGGATCACCCATTTTAATTCCCAGCGATTTTGCTTCAGCACTACGCGAAACAATAACCCCATCATTATTAGATAGCACGACAATAGGTTTATTGCATAGTTGGGGATTGAACACTCTTTCGCAAGAAGCGAAAAAATTATTACAATCCACAAGTGCTATTTTTGATGGTTTTTTCATAAAAATTTTGACGAATTAAAATTATTGCAAATTTATATCAAAAAATTGTAAAATAATAAACATAATTATTTTTACTCGTCTTTAAAAAAAAAGCAAAATGGAAAAATTGTCGCCTAATATTCAATTCCCTGCACCGTTTTCTTGGGCTGATTTCAAGCAAATTGATGTCGAGAATACTTTTGACCTTGACAGTGCTTATAAAATATGTCAATCCATTGCTAATAATCATTATGAGAACTTCCCTATTGCTTCGTTTTTTATACCCAAGCATTTGCGAAAGCATATTTATTCCATTTATGCCTTCGCTCGATATGCCGATGACATTGCTGATGAAAAATCAAATTCCGATCAAGCAACACGTGTAGCAATTCTTGAAAATCTTGAATATTTAATTATTAATGTCGATGACGAAAATACCAAGCACTATCCAATAATATTGGCATTAAATGAAACGATCAAGCAAATGAATTTGCCCGTTGATACTATTTCCAGATTGCTCACTGCCTTTAAAATGGACATTTATTTCTCGCAACCCAATACATTCGATGATTTGATGAATTATTGCGAGTATTCTGCAAATCCAATTGGCGAATTGATATTACGATTATTTAATGAATATAATGAAGAAACAGCAACTTTATCAAATAAAATTACTTCTGCCTTACAACTCATAAATTTCTGGCAAGATATTTCGATTGATTTGAAAAACAATAGGAGATATATCCCAAAATCGTTAATGGATCAGTATCTCTTGCAAAAAATACCGAATTTTGATAATGTTCATACAAATATTGAAAATCCTACCAAAATAGAAGAATTCGGACAATTTAATGCACTTTTTGAATATTTATTCAGTGAAACAGAGAATTTGCTTAATGATGGAAGCAAATTAATAAATAAATTAAATAACAAGAAATTACAATTTGAGATCAAATTAATCGTAAATTCCGGTAGACGTATATTGGCAAAAGAAAAATCGCGAAAATATCATTTACTTTTCCGAAGACCAAAGCTCAATATTATTGACTATATTAGAATATTATTAAAAAGTATATTATGGAAGTATTGACTGCAACGGATCTCGCAATGTTTGAGAATGAGCCAATTGAAAAACTCGAAACTTCAAATTTCGAGTTCTCATTCAAAATGCTGCCAAAAGAAAAGCGTAAAGCTATTATATCTATTTATAACCTTTTGAGTTATCTCGATAATATTGTTGATAAGCCCGAGCATACTGATAGCAACTCAAATCAGAAGAAGCTGGATAGACTTTCTCGCTGGGAGGAAACAATCTATAATATTTATGATGAAGACAAGCATATTAGTCCGCTGCTTTCAACCTTGCGATATATCGTTCGTCGATTTGATTTGCCTCCACAGTATTTTTCAACTTTAATAAATGGTTTCCGTCGCGATTTAACCCAGAATAGATATGAAACATTCGATGAATTAAAAAATTATTTATTTGAGGTTGCAAGCATTGTTGGCTTAATATCAATCGAGATATTCGGTTACAAATATGAAACCACTAAATCCTACGCTATAAATCTGGGGTATGCACTGCAATTGACAAATATCTTGCGAGATATTAAAGCAGATAAAAACAGAGGATTTATTTATTTGCCGAAGGAAGATCTTGAAAGATTTGATTATAGCGAGGAAAATATAATCAATGAAGTCTATAATGATAATTTTATCGAATTGATGAGGTTCGAAACACAACGAGCAAGAGAATATTATTTCAAAGCCCGCTCATTTTTGAGACCTGAAGAACGCAAGACTCTCCTTGCCGCAGGAATTATGGACGAAATATATTATCGATTGCTCGAAAAAATTGAACTAAAAGAATATAATATTTATCAAAAAAAGATAAAAGTAAATAACCTGCATAAATTAAGTATCGCAGTCAAGCATTTATTAAACGTAAAGTTTTTTATAAATCGCATCAAAAAATTACCATAAAAATAACAAGAATTATTTAAAGATAATCACATAAAGGTACGGGATCCCGTATTCCTGCAAAGCATGGTGTCCCGATAGCATAAATGGAGCGTCTGTGCTACAAATTGATTGATGAGATTGCTTCCCTGCCTTCGCAATGACCCTAAGCAACAATCTACAACGAAAAACGTTATAATTTAGTTATGGAAGTGCTTTATATTGGCAATATTTCGAACTGTTTGGTTTAATTCCATTATACTTTTATATTCACGTAATGAATCAGTAATATTTTGGAATTGCATTCCCAATTCTTTGGCTGCTTTTTGGTTCAGAAGTCCCGCATAGATCGGTCTACGGGCTTGAAATTCTATTTCGGAAAGTGAACATGGAATTATAAGACTACGATTAAAACCAAAAACATCTGCAACTGCTTGAGCTACACCAAGACGAGACATATAATTCGGACCCGAAAAATTATAAATTCCATACGCTTCAAGGAGAATAACTCTCAAAACTCCCGCCGCAATATCATTTGTAATAATTGGATTTGAGAAAAGCGATTCGGCCACTTTGACTTTTTGATTATGTTTAAAACTATCAATTAAATTTGAAATAAAAGTTGGTTTTGCTAATGATGTATGACCAAAGAGCAGATTAGTGCGGATTATAGTGCTTTTTATTTTTGCAAGCTTAATTTGATTTTCCGAAGCAAGCTTGGATTTACCATAAAAATTTATGGGATTTGGCCGAGAAGTTTCAAGGTAAGGACCCTTTTCGCCATCAAAAATATAATCAGAAGAGAAATGAATCAAATGCGAATTATATATCTTTGCGAAGCGAACAAGCCGATTTACCAAATCAACATTCAGTTTCCAGCAATCTGCTCTATCAACTTCGGCATCATCAACATTTGTGTACGCAGCAGCATTGATAATTATATCTGGTTTTGAATACGCGAAGATATTTCGCAATTCTGTAAAATCCATTATATCCAAATTTACGTGATAATTTTTCCAGTGCTTTGCTTTTTCTTGAGTTAATTTTGATAATGCATAAATCTCGCAATTTTTCTCTTGTGAAAGCAGATTTACAATTGGTTCGCCCACTTTTCCAAATGGTCCTAATATTACAATTCGTTTTTTCATAGATGTTTCACGTGGAACATTAATTTCTGAGAAATAGAGATAAAATTGAAATATCTGTTGCTGAGACTCCTTGGATGCGAGCAGCTTGCCCAAGCGATTTTGGATGGATTTTCATTAATTTATTTTTTGCTTCGCTAGATATTGATGGAATCTTGCTATAATCAAAATTATCAGGAATTATTTTCTCCTCATTTTGTAAAAAATAATCCACTTCTTTCAATTGCTTTTGAATATATCCCGAATATTTTATTTCTAATTTTAATTGATTTAATATTTCAGGTCGAGACTTGATTTTTGAAAATATACCATTCAATTGCAAATGTATTATTAAATCCTCCAATTCGATATTACGACGCTTTGCAATTGAATAGAGGTCAGATGTTTCAGAAATAATATTTTCATCAACTTCTTCAAGATATGAATTAACTTGAGCGGGCTTTACTTTTGTTTGTTTTGCTGTTTCAATTCCATTTTGGAGCAACTCATAATTTCTCGTAATCTTGGCGTAGTCTTGATCGCTGATTAATCCAAATTGATGAGCATATTTTGATAATCTATAGTAAGCAGTGTCCTGCCTTAATAGCAATCTATATTCGGCATTAGATGTAAATATCCTGTATGGCTCATTATGCTCTTTATTAATTAAATCATCAATCATTACTCCTATATATGCTTCATTTCGCTTCAGAACAAAGGGTTGTTCATTCCTAATTTTCAAAGCAGCATTAATTCCCGCGATCAATCCTTGGGCAGCAGCTTCTTCATAGCCCGATGTTCCATTGATTTGCCCTGCAAAGAAAAGTCCATCAATTTGCTTTGTCTCCATTGTCCCTTTCAGCTGATATGGATTGAAGTAATCATACTCAACTGCATAGCCATAGCGTAGTATTTCAGCATTCTCAAGACTTGGAATTGATTTGAGCGCCTCGCTTTGAACTGATTTAGGAAGACTGGTTGAAAATCCGTTTACATATATAGAATCTGAATTAACACTTTCGGGTTCAAGCACAATTTTATGAGAATCTTTATCAGCAAAACGATTAACTTTATCCTCGATCGATGGGCAATACCTCGGTCCCACTCCATTAATGAGTCCTGTAAACATAGGAGACTCATCAAAGCCTGTCCTTAAAATATCGTGAGTATTTTGATTTGTGCTTGTTGCATAGCACATTATTACATTCTTTACTTGGCTTGTGCGGAACGAGAAAGGTTCGGGATTATCATCTCCCGGATGCAATTCTGTTTTGGAAAAGTCAACAGATTTTGCTTTGACACGTGGAGGCGTGCCTGTTTTCAATCTTCCAACTTCAAATCCTTCTGATTTGAGCATATCAGAAATTTTATCAGCAGGAGGTTCGCCAACTCTTCCACCACGAGTAGATTGCAGACCTGTCCACATAAGTCCATTCAAAAATGTCCCAGCAGAAAGAACTACGCAATCAGCATATATAGTTCCATTATTTTTTGTAATGACACCTGATACTTTATGATTATTTGCAAGAATTTCCTCAGCAGTACCTTCTATAATTGTCAGATTATCCTGTTTTGATAGAAATTCAAGCACAATCCAAGGATATAAAGTTTTATCGATTTGTGCTCTTGGCGACCAAACGGCAGGACCTTTTGAAGTATTTAGCATTTTGAATTGCAAGCCACCCTTATCAGCGAGCATTCCCATTGCACCGCCGAGAGCGTCGATTTCTTTCACAAGATGACCTTTTGCAGTTCCACCAATTGATGGATTGCAAGAAGGTCGCCCCATTGTATATTTACTCATTGTAAGAAGAGCAACTTTAGCACCCATTTTTGAAGCAACATAAGATGCTTCAATTCCCGCATGCCCTCCTCCAATGACAATTATATCATATTTATTTTCCATAATTATTTTTCGATTTTGTTCCACGTGGAACATTTATTTCCCTATACAGAATTGCGAAAATATATTATTTAATATATCTTCATTATATATTTCACCTGTCAATTCACCAAGTTGCTTAATAGCTGAACGAATATCTATTGCGATAAATTCGTTTTCGAGATTATTATCTATTGACGCTAAGGCGCTCATCAGATTTTCTTTAACTTTTTCCAAAATTGTATAATGCCGCATATTGAGCAATATATCTTGTTCACGATTTATTGATTCAAGTGCTTCGCTTAATATAAATTGGTTTAATTCATCGATGCCTGTGCCTATTTTTGCTGATATATGTATTGAATCATTTTGATTATCGATTTTTCCTATTTTATCAATTTTATTTTGAATAAGAACCAATTTTGAGTTTTTATAGTGATTTTGCAATTCTTCATATAACTTATCTGAATTATGAAATGATATTTCGGAATCGTTCAGCACAAGAATTAGATTGCTTTGCGAAAGAATAGATTCAGCTAATCGGATGCCTTCTATTTCGATAATATCTGATGTTTCTCTTATTCCCGCTGTATCAATAAGTTTTATGGGCAATCCATCCAAATAAATGAATTCTTCAAGATAATCTCGAGTGGTTCCGGGAATTTCGCTTACTATTGCTCTGTTGCGTTTTAATAATGTGTTGAACAATGTAGATTTACCCGAATTTGGATATCCCACAATTGCCACAAAATATCCTGAACGTAATATTTGAGCGGATTTATATGATTCAATCAAAGATTGAGCAAATTTAATAATTTCATTAATCTGATTCCGTATGCGCGTTCTTGGGACAAATTCTAAATCCTCATCGGCAAAATCGAGTTCTATTTCAAGCAAAGATGCAATATCAATCAATTCTTTTCTAAATCTATTGATTTCACTTGTAAATTCTCCAAATAATTGTCTCGCTGAAGTTTGTTCGGAAATATATGAGGTGGAATTAATAATATCTGCAACTGCTTCGGCTTGCAAAAGATCCATCTTTCCATTTAGAAATGCGCGTTTTGTGTATTCACCAGGCTGAGCTAATCTTGCCCCATTATGTATCAATGCTTTAATAATTTCATTATATATAATCATTCCGCCGTGGCAAGATATTTCGATAACATCTTCGCCCGTATAGGAATTAGGGTTTCGGAATATCGAAAGAGTGATATCATCTATAAATTTTGAATTATATATGAATCTTCCATAATATATTCTATGTGTAGGCGAATTCTTCAAATCTACCTTCCCTTGGAAACAAGATGAAGCAATATCAATAGCATTATCACCGGATAGTCTAATTACTGCAATTCCACTTACGCCTGGCGGAGTTGCAAGAGCCACAATTGTATCAGCCATATTATTTATAATTATAATCTATAAAAGAAGATAGTGGAATTGAAATATTGCATAGACAATGGTAGCATTCGTTAAAAGAATTGCAACTATATATTATGTGCATCTTTGCAAGGAATGAAATGACATTATAGATTTTATTATATATAAATACTTGGTATTATTTTTGATATTACTATTTATATGAGTTTACACATAAAAATATTATCTTTTACATTTCTTATATTGTTTTTCACATCTTGTCAATCTGTTACTAGGTTTACAGCAGATAAGACCCCAATTAAGAAAATGCAAAGTAATTATAAAAATCAGAAAATTAATAATTCTAGTAATAATAAAGATAATATCAAAACCACCTATCTCAATATGGGAGATAAGCAAAGAAAATTATTGAACGAAGCTGATAAATGGATGGGAACAAGGTATTGCTATGGTGGCGAAGATGAAAATTGTGTGGATTGCTCGGGTTTTGTGCAGAATGTATTCGCAAAGGTTGGGGTAAATTTGCCTCGCACTGCCCAATTGCAATATAATTATACTTTACGAGTTCAGAGAAACGAAATTGAACCTGGAGATTTAATTTTCTTTGAAAAGCATGGGACAGTCAATCATGTAGGTATATATCTTGGAAATTCGGAATTCATTCATGCAAGCACAACGGGTGGAGTAGTCCATGATAATTTAGACAGGTATTCCACTTTTCATGAAATTGCAGGATACGGCAGAGCATTGAGATAAAATCGAATATTCATTTTATTAATTTTCATAAATATATTTTCAATCGTCTTTATATTATCACAAGTTCGAAGCAATTTCCTAATTGTATATATATGACAGTATTATTTTCCAAAAAAGCAGAGATTGCGATTCAATCGATGTTGCTGTTAGCAACAAAGGGACAAGATCAAGGTGCCGACACTCGCACAATTTCCGAAGAATTACAAGTTCCAAAAATGTTTTGCGCCAAAATATTACAAGAGCTCAAGTATGCGGGATTCCTTACATCAAAAAAAGGCAAAAACGGTGGATTTTATCTTTCGGATGACGGTTTGAAAATGAGTATTTTGCAAATAATTGTAGCAATTGATGGAAACTATGTTTTTGAAAACTGCTTGCTTGGATTTAGATATTGCAGTGACTTGCACCCTTGTCCCGTTCATTCTCGTTGGAGTATTTTGCGTAAAGAAATATATGATATGCTTTCAGCATATTCGATCAGCGATTTGCAGGATATTTCGTTAAGTAAAATAAAATATATACAGTCTTTGCTTGGAAATTGATAATTTTGAATTTTTAATTTATGCAAATGCTTAACGACAAGATATTAACAGCGCCCAAAACACGTATTTCCAACCATTCTATCAAGGCAGTACTTAATCCTTCAATTAGTAATCCTTCTTTAATAAGCGTAATTATACCTACATACCAAGAAGAGAAACTTTTACCGCAATTAAATTCCATTTATACCAAAGAATTAAAAGACAAATATAATTTTGAAGTTGTTATAAGTGATGGTGGAAGCACTGACAAAACATGTGAAATCGCAAAAGAATTTGCCGACAAAATTTTTATTCATACAGATAAACGAAGACAGACCATTGCAGAAGGAAGAAATATGGGAGGCGAATTAGCAGAGGGCAACGTCCTTGTATTTATTAATGCTGATACCTTACCAAAGGATCCTGATTTATTTTTTCAATATATTCGCACTTGGGCAGATAATCCTCATTCACCATTTCAAGCATTAAGTTGCTGGGTATATTCATTTCCTGAAGAAAGGAAATTAAGGGATTATTTCTTTTACACATTTCATAATAATTATTTTCGCTTTTTGAATTTCTTTGGAATTGGTATGGGGCGTGGCGAGTGCCAAATAATCAGGAGAGAAATATTTGATAAAGCAGGTGGCTATAATCCTAATCTCGTAGCGGGGGAAGATTATGATATTTTCAGACGTATCGCTAAAATCGCAAAAATAAAATTTGAACGCAAACTTGTAGTGCTTGAATCCCCCCGTAGATTTAGAAAATACGGTTATTGCAAAACTATAATATTCTGGATTATGAATTCCTTATCAGTAGATTTCCGTGGCAAATCCGCATCTAAGGAATGGGAAGTTATTCGCTAATAATTCGATTCATCGCGCCAAGCCAATATTCTCCAGCGACTTTTTTCCACATCCCATTTTAATCTAAAATTAGCTATTCCATTAATTCGGACTATATCTGATGGATTAAATACTATTGTTAATGCAAAACTCCTCGACACGTCCCGTATCAAAGTATCGCCAACGTTTATCAGAATATCATTCCATATTAAGTCCATACTTTGAGTGGCTTGGAACATTCTGTAAGTGGTTAATATTTCCTGGTCTCTCCCCCACGATTCATCAATACCCTTATCATAATTGCGGAAAATAAATGTGAAGTCGGGGTCGAGCAAATTTCCATAAACAAGCGTATCTCGAAATACATAAGCATACCGGAAGTTATCAAACACACCTTCAATCGTAGTTTGTGAATTTAGCAATCCATTATTAATTGGAGAGTCAAGGTATTTCGGAGCAAAGGGATTTTCGCATGCAGAAAGAAATAATATCAAAAGTGCTAAATAAATATACTTTATTGAACTAATTTTATTTGATTTATTGATAATATTGCGATTTTCCATAGAATATCCCATTATTAAAATGAAACTTGTCCCTTTAGACTGCTCCAAGTTTGCGATGAATCATTGGAATTAATTTTCATATCTTGCCAAGTTGATATTTGCCAAATTCCATTGTTTGCTAAATAAAATGTAAATCGAGATGCACCTTGATATGTGTATATTTGATTTTTTGATGTAATATTAATTGAATATTGAGCAAGAAGCACAACCGAATCGGAAGTTTGCAATTCGTAATTTGAGTTTTCCCATTGAATTTCAGGTTTAGTTAATGGGTCTATATAGGAATTTAAACCAAGAATAAATGTTCGTTCATTATCATTTGACCAATTTGAGAAGACAGCAGGATAGCGTGCAGCCGCCGTCGGTTCGGGAACGTATTGGTATTTTAGTGAGTTATCTTGCGACAAAAAGCATTTGTAATATTCAGCATCGTTCAGTTCCTTGAAAGATGTTGTAAAATTATTAAAGAGAATTGAGGCTGATGTTGCAGGTTGATAAATATTTGAATTCTGATTTGGCTCTTCGGGATTGCGAGTTTTGAACAAATCACATCCATAAAGCGAAACCAAAAGCAATATTAACATGTATTTCTGCACCTGCATAAATTTTTTTAATTAAAAGTAAGCAAAATTATAAATTTCAAGACGATTTTATGAATAATTATTAAAGAATAATCAAATAATTATGCTTGTTGCTACGAACTTCGATTATTAAAGCGAAAGTTTAGCATCGCTTATAGGTGGTTATTAATATAATATATTTAACCACTTTTTATAATTACTCAATTCAACCTTTCATTTTTTTTTCATAATTTTGTAAATTATACTAATTTCAATGGAAAAACAAAGAACAATACAAAAACCTATTTCACTAACGGGAATTGGACTCCACACAGGGAACCATTCCACGTTAACATTCCATCCTGCTCCCCCAAATCATGGGTATAGTTTCATACGATCAGATGTGCCCGGGAAAGTCGAGATACCTGCACTTGTAGACTATGTCGTTGATTTATCTCGTGGGACTACTCTCGGGATTGGTGATGTGGAAGTGCATACAGTGGAGCATGTTCTTGCTGCACTGGCGGGACTACGAATTGATAATTGCATAATTGAGCTTTCTGCAAATGAACCACCCGTTTTCGACGGTAGTTCTATTGATTACGTCAATGCTTTACTCGAAGCAGGTATTGAAGAACAAGATGCCGAACGTGAATATTTCTATATAGATGAAACTTTTGATTATAAAAACGAGCAGAAACAAGTGGAAATAGTAGGACTGCCGCTTGATGACTATCGTATTACTGCAATGATTGATTATTTCAATCCTGCACTTGGCAGCCAGCATTCAGGGCTGTTTGATTTGGATAAAGAATTCATTACTGAATTTGCACCTGCTCGCACATTTTGCTTTTTGAATGAAGTAGAAATGCTTTATAAACAGGGATTAATACGTGGTGGGAGTCTGAATTCCGCCCTCGTCATTATTGATAAACCAATTGAAGAGGGTGAATTGCAAGACCTCGCGACAATGCTTCATTTAACTGAAACTCCCTATGTCGGTGAAAATGGATATTTGAATAACTCGCAGCTTCGTTTTAAAAATGAACCTGCAAGGCATAAACTGCTCGATATGATTGGTGATTTGACGCTTGTAGGTATTCCAATAAAAGGGCAAATACTTGCTGCAAGACCCGGTCATGCAAGTAATTATGAATTTTCCAAAATGCTCCGCAAATCTTATTTAGAAAAGAAGAAATTAGACAAAATAAAACCACAGAGAAAAACTTCCAGCTCTTTCTCAATTGAGGAAATCCTTGATATTTTGCCCCATAGGTATCCATTCCTGTTAATTGATAGAATTCTTGAATTTGATAAAGATTATGATAGAATAATCGCTTTGAAAAATTTAACTTTCAACGAAGAATTTTTCCAAGGACATTTTCCAAATCGACCGTTAATGCCAGGAGTATTAGTAATTGAATGTATGGCTCAAGCAGGCGGTGCATTAATATTTCATAAATTGGAAAACCCAAAAACAAAATTAGCATTATTTATCGGAATTAATAATGCGAAATTTCGCAAATCCGTGACACCCGGAGATCAACTTGTTCTTGATGTTAAAATTATAAATCATAAATTAAATATATTTTTCTTTAAAGCGCTTGCTTACGTCGATGGAAAAGTTGTTGCCGAAGCCGAGATGCAATGCGCAGTAGTAGACAGGTAAAATAATATGAATGAAGTGATTATACACCCCACAGCAATAGTCTCTCCCCATGCAAAATTGGGAGTTAATGTTAAAATTGGTCCTTTTTCAATAATCGATGGCGATGTAGAAATTGGTGATAATACCGAAATTATGTCATCATGCTATATTCATAATTATTCACGTATTGGAAAAAATAATATAATTTATCCTTTTGTGGTAATTGCTACTGAACCTCAGGATTTGAAATTTAAGGATACTCCAACCTATGTCGAAATTGGGGATTCAAACACTATCCGTGAATTCACAGCAATCAACCGCGGTACTGAAGCCACGGGGAAGACCTCGATTGGGGATAATAATCTAATAATGGAATATTGCCATATTGCTCATGACTGCCGCCTTGGTAGTAATATAGTGTTTGCTAATGTCACGCAAATTGCGGGTCATGTTCATATCGAAGATTGGGCAAATCTTGGTGGTTTTGTTAAAGTGCATCAATTCAGCACTATTGGTAAATATTCGTTTATTGGTGCTGACACAAAAATCGTTAAAGATGTGCCACCATTTTCAATCGTTTCTGCCCCCGATGTGAAATTTAAAGGTATTAATTTTATTGGCCTCCGACGTCATGGCTTTACTGAGGAGCAAATTAGCGAGATTAGCAATTTTTATAAATTCATCTTTAACTCAGGATTGAATAATACTGACGGCATTCGCAAATATCAAGAAAACAATACACCAAGCGAAAATATTCAATATATAATTGATTTTATTCAAAAATCTGAGCGCGGCGTTTATCGATCATAAATTAGCATTTCTTGTGGAGACATTACGCACTCCATAAAGGATTTTCTTAAAAATATCAAAACAATTATAAGAACTAAATATATATGTAATAGCATATATATTTAGTTCGATGTAGGAATCTCGTTGCAACGTGTCCCTGCTTGATATTTACACATATTTTTGAATGAAAACAACATCAAGCTATTATTATTGCCAACTATAGCCAATCTCTCATTGTTTGTTTGTGACATTTAAGACTTTCCAAACTATTTTTAAATATAAAATCCGAGCAAACCCTTCCGAACGTCAAGTCAAATAAACAATATTATCATTATTTAATTATAAATAATAAATAATTTCTATGAATTTACGTTAATTGAACTATGTATTACCTTGGAATCGACATAGGCGCAACAAATTTAAAGTATGGAATTCTTGACGAAGGCAATAATCTGATTTTTGATGATACATTCAAAATATCTCTATTTCATTCTCGCGATTCACTACTCGATTATTTAATTAATGAAATTCAGATTTTACAAACCCGATTTCACGAATTCAAAACGATTGGGATTGGTTGCCCTGGCATGATTACGGAAGAAGGTCGGATAATCGAATCTCCGAATATTCCTGTTTTTAACAATTTTGATTTCAAAAATGAATTTGAAAGAAAATCTCAGAGAACTATTGCTTTTGACAACGATGCAAATTGCGCTGCACTCGCTGAATTAGTAATTGGAGCGGGCAAGGATCTCGAGAATTTCGTTTATATTACACTTGGAACGGGTGTGGGGGGAACAATTATTATAGACCGAAAGATTTTTCACGGTGAGCATTGTTCAGCAGGCGAAATTGGACATATCTTGATTAATCCATTTGATGAAATCAATTCTCAGCATCCTTATCGAACAGGCGTTTTAGAGGAATATATTGGCAAAGAAGGAATTATCAGAATTGCGCGTAATCTTGCTCAAAAATATCCCGACTCTTCTATTGTTACCCAAGACAAATTTGATATTCCTGATATTTCAAATATGGCGGATAAAGGGGAACCTCTCTGTGTTGAAACAATGATAATTACCGGGAACTATTTGGGACTCGCTATCACTACAATTGCCAATCTGTTGGATATACCGAATTTTATTATTGGTGGTGGCATTTCAAAATCTTCTGATATTCTTTATAATGAAGCACTTCATGTTGCTCAAATGCGAAGCCTACCGTCCATAGCAACGCATATTAAAATTATCAAAGCACAATTTATTGAAAAGACAGGCGTAATTGGTGCCTCTCTGCTCGGTAAGCTCAATGAGAATTAAAATCGTGGGCTATATTTGATTGATAATTGATATGTCCATTAAGAGCTGATAATAATCCCATGGGGATTTAATGTTTATAGAAATAGGTGTGTTGTCCCATTCAACCCTCTCAGAGTCGAATCTTTTTGACATTTGCATAAAATAAACATTTGACTCTTTTAAGTTCATTTTGAATGTAGCGAATCGGAATAAAGAAATCAATTATAAATTTAAATCTTCTGAAGGTCATACTCGAATAATAATTCGTGATATTACTTGTCTTTCAAAGCATTCTTGACATTTTTCATAATATCCCTCCTAAAAAGTGCAACCTTTTTTTATTAATTTCGTAAATAATAATTGTTCTTTACTGATAGTTATCCTTCTACCTTATTTTTAAAAATATTATTTTTGATAAATGTATAATTATAAATTCAATCAGTTAAGCAAGGCAATACCCCTATTCTTATTATTAATTATTTTTTTAGAAAAGGTAGAAACAAATATCATAATCGCGAATGATGATACCAATACTTTTATCCCTAATTATCATCCAACTCTTGTTATCCCATATTACGATGGCACAATCAAAATTGATGGGAAATTAGATGATGAGGGATGGAAGTCAGCGGGTGTTGCGAGTAATTTTTCTGAATATAATCCAGGTGATCGAGTGAAACCCAAAGCCGATACAAAAGCATTGGTCACATATAATAATGAATACTTATATATTGCTTTTATTTGCTATGATGATCCCTCCAAAATCCGATATTCCTATACCGATAGAGATGCATCTTTCAATGATGATAATGTGGGGATAATTCTCGATACTTATGGGAATGCCGAATGGGCATATGAAATACTTTTAAATCCGCTTGGACTTCAAAATGATTTACGATGGACTCCCTCAGGGGAAGATCCAAGCTTTGATTTTATTTTCTATTCAAAAGGAATTATCAATGATGTCGGTTATCAGGTGGAAGTGGCAATTCCATTCAGCAGCTTGAGATTTCCCAACAAGCCTGAACAAATCTGGCGTGTAACTTTCTGGCGAAATCATGTGGAAGACACAAAACGCCAATATACCTGGGCGGCACTCAGCAAAGACGAACCCTGCTTCCCATGCCAATTTGGATATTTAAAAGGAATAAACAATGTCAAATCAGTCAATCGCTTGGAACTGCTTCCGTCTGTCATTGCCCATCAATCAGGAGAATTATCTGATTTGTCAAACCCGTCGTCGGCATTTGATAATGGCAAGGTCAAGGGTGATGCATCGCTCGGAATGAAATATTCAATTACTCCGTCTGTGACAGCAGAAGCAACGATAAATCCCGATTTTAGTCAAGTGGAATCTGACGTTGCTCAAATTGATGTCAATTCTACGTTTGCTTTATACTATTCCGAGAAGCGACCATTCTTCCAAGAAGCAGGCGATTTATTAAATTCAAGTATGGATTTAATATATACACGGTCAATCAATGATCCGCTCTTCGGTGCCCGTCTAACAGGCAGATTAAATAAGACAAGCATCGCGGTAGTATCGGCTTATGATGAGCATTCCCCATATATTATCCCCTCCGAAGAAAGAAGTTTTTTTATTGAGCGGGGCAAAAGTCTTTCAAATATAGTTCGCTTCAAGCAATCTTTTTTGGAGAATTCCTATATTGGCACCATATTTACTGATCAAAGGTTTGATGGAGGTTCAGGTTCTATTTTAAGTCTTGATGGGAGAATTCAATTCTTAAATAATTATTTATTTAAATTTCAAGTGGCAAATAGCTACACATCTGAACCAAATGATTCCACTTTGACAATTGGAGTAAATGATTTGAAATTTGATGATAATAAACACACAGAGAAATTTGATGGTGAATCATATTGGGGCAGAGCCATATATACAAGGTTAGAAAGGCAAGCCAAACTGTGGAATTTTAATTTTGGATACGATGAATGGAGTCCGACCTTCCGAGCCAATAATGGCTACATTACGAGAAATAATATACGGCAAATAAGTGCTTCCACTAATTTAGCATTCTACCCTGATTCTAAATATATAGATATGGTTAACCCTGAAATTGATATAAGTAGGATCTGGAACTTCGATGGTATACGAAAAGACCAATGGATAATGCCAAACTTATATATTCAATTCAAGGCACAAACAAATATAAGTATGTGGTATTTGTGGAGTCAAGAGAGATTTCGAGGATTATATTTCCCAGGCATTAAAAGAGGTGGATTCAATCTAAATACAAACTTCATGGAAGCATTTTCTTTATATTTCAGTATTGAATCGGGAAGGATGATTGCCCGAAATTTGCCCACACCAATTTTAGGAAAAGGAAATAATATCAATTTCGGAATGGATATTAAATTATTTAGGAGATTTTTTATTGAACCAAGTTTTGACTTTTCAAATCTGAAAGACCCCAATACTCAGGAAATAATTTTTAATGGTTATATTTTGCGTGCGAAATTCACTTATCAATTTACAAGAGAATTATTCTGCAGAATAGTTGTTCAGTATAATCAATTCGCTGATGTATTGGATTTCGAGCCATTAATATATTATAAACTAAATCCATTTACAATCTTTTATATTGGCTCATCTTTGAATTATTTAGATTATGAAAATGATAATAATTTCACAAATACACACAGGCAATTTTTCTTAAAACTCCAATATTTATTCCAAATTTAGCATTGAATTATTTGAATATTAATCTAATATTAATTATTTTCATAATACTGTAAATAAAATTGGACACTGTAAACTTTTTTTTAAAAAATCTATTGTCTTTTCATATTTTATTCTTAAATTGTAATTTTTTAAAAATACGAATGTAGAATTTAGTCTTTTTTATTACAATTTTGTTGAACTAAATAATTGGGAGGAATATGGCTCAAAGAAGCAATTCCCAACAAAAATCGCTGATATATCTGTTAATTTTCTTTCTGCTAATGGCAGGAACTTTTGAGCAAAGCTATGCTAAAAAAAGTTCAAAAAAGAAATATAGCCGCAGGACAACCTCTAAAACAACCTCTAAAAAAATATCGATCGATATTATGAGGCAAAGTGATGATTTATCAGAGATGGCAAATCTTACGCCCTATACAATTGATTCTACTGATATGGTGTCAATCGATGCAAATAATCAAATTATTGGAGAAGAAGGCGAAGATCTCGAGGAAGTGGAAAAAGAGGATACATTCCAATATGATGCTGAAAGTTTCCAAATGTTATGGCTCTCTCTTGTTGATGAAGATAATACTGCCGCCGGAGTAAGTAAATCTGAAATGCTTAGCCGAATCATGGATTTATTTGGCACACCTTACCGCTTTGGTGGGGTTTCCACAAGAGGCATAGATTGTTCCGCTTTTACTCGCCTTATTTATCAAGATGTTGCTAATATTGAGTTGCCCCGCACTGCTCGAGAGCAGTATAATTATGGAGTTAGTATCAAGAAAATGTCTGATTTGCAATTTGGCGATCTGATTTTCTTTCATACATATAGCCGTAAATTCCCTTCACACGTTGGTATTTATTTAGGTGATGGTTTATTTGCTCATTCAGGTATTCGATATGGAGTGGCAGTGGCTTCGCTCAATTCACCATACTATACAAAACGCTTTATTGGTGGCAAACGTTTGAGTGATAAAGATATGCAAGTGCTAAAATCCACAGACGAAAAAGACAACGATCTAAAAGCAAGTATGTAATTTCTTATCGGTAGGGAATCGGGTCAATAGCACCCGCTTCCTGAAAGCCACGTAACCTCAACAAACACGAATCACACTCCCCACATGCTATTTCATTATCTTCATAGCAACTCCAAGTTAATTCAAAGGGAACGTTTAATTCTTTACCCGTTAAAACTATATCCTTTTTGGATAAATCAATCAATGGCGCCTTTATTTTGAGCTTTGACGAGCCTGCAATTCCGAATTTAGTTCCAAGATTTGCTGCTAATTCAAATGCTTCCAGGAATTCTTTACTTGTGTCAGGATAACCACTGGAATCAATAGTATTTGCTCCGATGTAAATCGCATCGGCACCGATAACTTCTGCCCAACTTACTGCTATTGCAAGTATATTTCCATTTCGGAAAGGCACATAAGTATTGGGAATTTGAGTATTTTCCACCGCATTTTTTGGGATTGGAATTGATTTATCAATTAAGCTTGTCCCTCCAATTTGATTAAGATATTCGATATCTACGATTAATTTTTCTTGGATAGAATAATATTCACACAAATCATAGAACGCCTGCAATTCTCGGCTTTGTGTCCTTTGTCCATAATTCAAATGCAAAGCAGCAACGTCATATCCATCGTTTAATGCAACAGCAGCAACAACAGCAGAATCCATCCCCCCACTCAATAGCACTATAGCTTTTTTCATAACAGATTAAATTTATTAAATGAAGACGAAGAAAGAATAGATTGCAATAAATTTATTAATTGCATTAATGCAATTGAACACATCTACAAGAATATTGAAGTTTTGTATATGGGACTATCTCAAAAGTATAGTTTCAGCCATTAAGGCCCACTCTCCAAACGTTATTAGGCTAAGTTATTGATATTATTAATTATTATCAATCTGTGAATTATATAACAAATATTCATAATTATGTAACGCTCATTTCATCAATTCACCCTAATTTAGTATTAAAGGATTTTAGCATTTGGAAGTATTAAATATTCCAATTATTTATTAAAATTTGTTGGGGGAGAAAATGAAAAATAAAGAAGAAAAAATAGAAGAAAATGATATTAACTTAAATGAGCCGCACATTATGGTTGAAATTATTGAATACGAACCAAATTCTGTTGTTATTAAAACAATTATTAAAAAGACAACGGGCAATGTAAGTGTGATTTCTTTTGACATTGGTGAAGGATTCGTCGAGAAGATTTCACCGTTTGATACATTTGTTCAAATAATTGATGGAAAAGCCGAGATAATTCTTGATGGTGTTTCTCACATTATGAATACAGGAGAGGGAATGATTATCCCCGCTCATATATCAAATATTGTCAAAGCAAATGAAAAGTTTAAAATGATTCAAACCGTGATAAAAAGCGGTTATGAATGAAGTCCTATATTATTAAGTTCCTTTGTATGAAATTATTTTGTTGAAGAAATTGAAAGTAAAAGAAGCCTGAATATAATAGGATATAAATTAGTTTAATTTTAAAAGTTTTTTTAGGAGGTATGGTTATGACGAATTTTACGAAAAAGTTGAGCGCAAGTATTTTTGCTGTATTATTATCTGTATTGTTATTTAATACATTAAATGCGCAAGAAACTAAATTTAGAGACCAAGCGTGGCGATATGGTCTAATTGTTGGAGTGCAGAATAATTCAGCTTCACTTGGATGGCAGACAATACACAATAATGACTTTAATTTTCACTCTCCGGCAGATGACATAAAGGGTGTTGATGGGACCGGGATTGGATTTTATGGCGGTATAGTAGGTGCATATTTATCTGATAGCTGGTGGGGTATTGGATTCAGAATTGCTTACGACCAAAGAAATGCACTGATCGAAGATGATTCGCGAACACCAATCCCATCATTCGATACTAAAATTGATTATATATCATTCGCACCCTCATTTATAATTGATCCGAAGATTATTCCAAATTTGAGTTTAAATCTTGGATTCATCATTAATACAAATTTATCAGCTTCGTATATTTATAAGCCAGATAAAGACTTGTCATATTCCGAGCCATCAATTGATATATCAAGATTCAACTCTATTGCTTATGGATTTCAAGGTGGATTTGCTTATGATATAAAGGTTGCAGATTTGAATCCAAAATCTTCGATGTATATATCACCATTTTTTGATATGTCATGGTTAGTTAATCAAAGAAAAGGCGAAAATGAGCCTACTCAAAATTCATTCAATGATGTGTGGTCAACTCTAAGTTATAGAGTTGGAGTGCAAATAACGTTAGATTACAGAAAAGATGCCGTCTCTACAACGGAAAATTTGCCACCATCGGCAACTAAGGACAAGGTATCTGTTGCATTGCCACAAGACAATGTAATTTTAACAAAGGATGTTCAGGGATACTTCCCTATTATACCTTATGTATTTTTTGATAGAAATAGTCAAGAAATACCTTCAAGATATACTAAACTATCGATAGCAGATGCGCGAAATTTCAAAGAATCAGATCTTGAAAATTTTATGAAAGGTGAATTGACTACCAAAGAAACTAATGTGGACCAGTTAATGACAGTATATTATAATATCCTGAATATTTATGGTGACAGGATGAGAAATAATCCTAATACCACAGTCACATTAAGATGTTCCGACCCCGAGGCAAGGCAAGCAATATCCAGTGGCGAAGCCATAAAGAGATATCTTGTTGATAATTATGGGATTGATGAAGATAGAATAAGGGTTGTCGAAGATCCACCATTTATACCATCAGGAACCGAATTTACAGACCCAGCCGCTGCCGGATTAATCGCTGACGAAAACCGCAGAGTGACATTCTCTTCTAACGACCAGGAACTTTTGAAACCTGTGAAATATACAATCAGGGATGAATCATCAATAGATAACGATATGATTTTTTCAGTCAATAGGAATGTAAATTTCAAAAGTTGGGATATTACAATAACTGGTGAAGGCAGAACAATGTATTTCGGTCCTTTTACAAGCAGTTACCAAAGAATCAATCCCGCAGAAATAATGAGATTTCTTGAATCAGGTAAATATAAGGCAAAAGTTGAGATAACAGATATGAATGGTATGAAAACTTCTGAAAATTTAAAATTCAGCCTTCATAAAGAAAAAGAAATAAGGAATGCCACAAGATATCTGATGTTATTTGATTATGGAAGTTCAGGATCCATTGCATCATATGAAACTGTCATCCGAAAAGAAATTGTGCCTGGAATAGAAACAAATCAGCGAGTAATTGTGCACGGACATACAGACAATATCGGTACCGAAGCAGGTAATCAAACACTTTCTCAGAATAGGGCAGATCAAGCGAAAACTATAATCGACGATCAATTACAAAGGGAAAATCGAAAAGCTAACGTGCAGGCAATTGGAGTTGGTCAATCGAGAACGCAATATTCATTCAACAATACATATCCCGAAGGAAGAATGTATAACAGAAATGTGTTTGTTGAAATAATGAAATAATTTATTGGGAATCGGTAGGTTAACCATTGGTTGGTTAACCTATCTATTTCAAAAGTTTTTTGAATATTTTTAAAGATAAAGTAATATTGTTTTATCAAATTTTTAATAAAGGAGTTTTTATGAAATTTCTAAATGTAATTCGCATGGCAGTGTTGTTAGCCATTTTAATAACAACAAGTTCAAATTCTTACTCACAGACAGCAGAATTTGAGGATAGTGGTCTGTATCTTGGTCCACAAATTGGTGTTTTTAAAGCAGCAGACGCAGATAACACTTATATGACGGGAGGAGTCGCGCTCAGAATAAAGGTAATGGAGTTTCTTGGATTCGAAGGTGCGGTTAATTATCGTCAGGAAAAATACGCAGATGACAGAGTCACAGTGAAAAGCTGGCCTGTAATGGTTACAGGTCTATTGTATCCTTTACCATATCTTTATGCAGCAATTGGTGCAGGATGGTACAACACAAGCTATTCTTATAATAACAGCTTGCTCGGACTTGATTATGAATCGGATACCCAACAGGAATTCGGTTGGCATTTTGGTGCGGGTGTCGAGTTACCCGTTGGAGAAATAGGAAAGATAGTCGGAGATGTGCGTTACGTTTTTCTGAATTATGATTTTCAAAAGTTCCCAGGGAGCGAGGATAGAAATGCTAACTATGTATTAGGTAGTGTTTCATTCTTATTTAAATTATAATTTATGTAAAATAAGAAAAAGGAGGTAATATGCTTTACATCATAGCAGTAGTTCTAATAATATTATGGTTGGTTGGAATGGTGAGCTCATACACATTGGGTGGGTTCATTCACATACTAATAGTAGTAGCAGTAATAATGATTTTAGTTAGGTTGATACGTGGTTCACGTAATGTATAATCAGCATTGAATAAAATCACATTGGCTATGACCAGAGTAAAAAAAATTAGATTTTGATATTTAACAAATTAATGGATTACTAAAAGAATTTTTATTAAAATTGGAGTATAAAATGAAATACGCAATGAAATCAGTATTTTTTATGTTCGGGATGGTGATGCTATCTGCTCTTATTCTCACAGGATGTGGGTCTTCAACAGGAATGCAGCGTTCAGAAAAAGCAACAACATCTATGGAAACATTTGACAACGATATTAAATTAGTTGTCGCGCAGATAGACGCAACGAATGCGTCTTTAAATGATCTTACGAGATCAAGTCAATCCGATGTAAAGAAAGCGTTTGATCTTTATAAGAAGCAAGTTTCAAAAATTGAGGATTTGCAGAAAACCTTTGCAAAACATTCAGATGAAATGAATGCACGAGGTAAGGACTACTTCGACGAATGGCAAAAGGATGGGGATAAATACAAAAATCCTGCAATACAACAATTAAGTGAACAACGCCAACAAGAACTGGCTGATATATATGGACAAATCGCCAGAAATAGCTTAGGTGTTAAAGAAGCTTTTCAAACTTACGTTTCAGACGCTAAGCAGGTTTTGAATTATCTATCTAATGATTTGACTCCGAAAGGAATCGAATCCATAGCTCCGACTTCTCAAAAGGTCATTTACGACGGTGATAATCTTAAGTATTCAATAAAATATGTCCAAACAGCTATAGACAGAGCTCGAGTAGAAATGTCTCAAACAGGTAAAATTGAATAATTAAATTTTTTATAAATTTAAATATTTATTCAATTATTTTTTAATTTTTAAAAGGAATTCTCATGAAAAAATTTATCATCGCATCTTTTGCAATAGTGATTTTCATTATCACAGCAGGATGCTCAGACTCAACTTCTCCCAATGGCAATGCGGATGTCAAGATTGTTGGTGAACTATCTACACCAGTAGTTAATGCCATCCAAATGATTAAAGGGGATAATAATAATAAAATTCAGGCAAATGAAGTTGATTCTATCAAAATTGTCAGAATCAGAATTTTATTATCAAGACTGAAATTGGCAATTGATAGCAGCGACTCAGCAACAGACAATGAACTAAAAACAGGACCTTTTGTTTACGACATCAATAGCACAGATGATTTAGTTCTGTTGATGTCAGGTAATGTGCCTGCTGGTTTATATGAACGCATAAAACTGGAATTTCACAGATTTAATGCAAGCGAAGCAACTCAATATACTAATGATCCTATTTTTAAGGATTTTGCAACAACAGACAGATATTCAATCATAATCGAAGGAATTACGTATATGAATGGTAATCCTTCAATTTTTGAATTTAAAGCTCAAACAACTGCCAACTTATCGTTGGAATTCGATCCATCTTTGAATTTAAAAGAAGGTACAAATACCACAATATCGTTGCAGTTAGATCCTAATTTATTCTTTAAAAAATGGGGATCAATTCTGGATCCAAATGATCCAAAGAATATAAATGATATTGAAAATACTATAATTAATACAATTAAAGCAGTTAAAAAATAATGCCTGCTTATGCTCGCATTATTTGATGTGAATATACTTTGAATTTGTATTTGCTAATTTAAAGTATAATATTAGAATCGCAAGGAATCTATGAGGAAATAAACAAAATAGCCTTTCCTTGCGGTTCTTTATTTTAGTCCGATTGATGTTACACAAATATGTCCAAGAGTTTTGCAAAAAAAAATGTAGTACCCTTTTTCTATGCTAATAACAATATTTATATTTAATTTCGTATATTGTATAAACAATAATATTGGTTTTAACTATTAAATTAAAGAATAGCGCTTAATAAAATATTTACAAAATAAGAGGTGTCCTATCAAACTTTATATCAGATATATGGTTTGTATCCGCTGTAAGATGGTAGTTGCATCTGAGCTGGAAAAATTGGGAATTCGGTATTCTAATTTAGAAATTGGAGAAGTAGAAATTCTGGATAGTATTACTGAAGAACAGAAACTTGCATTTGATATTGCTTTGAAAAA
>DIEP01000052.1 GCA_002418685.1 Ignavibacteria bacterium UBA5771 | reverse complement strand
AATTCATAAAATGTTTCGTAATTATTTTTGGAGTTTATTTCACCCCAACGAATAATTATTCCGTGCGATGATTTGGGAACGCAAGGAGGTAATTTTGCCTGCGAGCACCCGATAAATCCAATTGTAATAATTGCAGTAGTGAAAAATATCAATAGAATCTTTATACGAGCCATATAATACCTTCAATTATTTCAAAATTAACAAAAAAAAAGTAATAACAAATTCTATTTAATCGCTAACTGTGTGGGAAATTATTGTTTTTAATAACCTTTATCTCCTGATAATTTGTTAATTTAAATTTTCTAATATTTATTTTAATGAAAAATCTTTTTATTTCCGGAATTTCAAGAGGGATAGGCAGGGCACTTTCAAAACATTTATCTCAGGAACATAAGGTCTACGGTTCAACGCGAAATAAGGAACTATTCATTCGAGATCCGAACAATTCATATTTTAATCCTGAAAATATTTTTGAAATTGATTTCTTAAATCAAAAGGATATTGAAAATTTAGAAGAAAAATTAGCTTCTATACATAATGATATACAAGTGCTGATAAACAATGCGGGGATGGTGATATTCACGCCATTTGAAAAATCTGTAATTGAAGATTTGCAAGTTCAAATGAATGTTAATCTGTATGGTGCATATTATTTAACGAAGCAGTTCCTGCCAGCAATGCTCGAAAAGAGAGAAGGTATGATTATCAATTTAATATCAGTTGCGGCTTCAAAACCTTTTGAAAACTCATCGCTCTATGGTGCAAGCAAAGCAGCTCTTGCCACAATGTTTAGCTCAATTCGCGAAGAGACCCGCAGGCAGAAAATTAAAATCACTAATGTAATACTTGGAGCAACATATTCGGAGGTGTGGGATGAGGAAACTCGTGCAAAATTGGGAACTCGAATGGTGCAACCCGAAAGTGTCTCTAAAATTATTTCAAATCTTATAGATTATGCGGCAGACGATGATTTTATGGTAGAAGAGATAATTATTCGTCCTCAATTTGGCGATTTATAAGGCAAGAATTTGCAGTTTATTAGCTTTTCTACAATAATTATTCATAATAATACAATAAAATTAAATACATATACGTTGATAATAATGTTGAATTAACTATGCTCTTTTGAACAACTCAAATTCTTCGAAATATTTGATCTGCAGGTTTACCTTCAATTCGGAATTAATTTAATTTATTGTTTTTTTTCTGAGTGGAAAAAATGTTTTGGAAAAATGATGTTATTTCATAATTGTTAGTTAATTTAGTAATTATTTTTTTTACTAATTTGTAGTATTGTATGAAAATCTATGTTGGAAATCTTTCCTATAATGTGAAAGATGCAGATCTCTTAGAGATCTTTAAAGAATATGGTGAAATTGCATCAGCTAAAGTAATAACTGATAAGTTCACTGGAAGAAGTAAGGGTTTTGGCTTTGTTGAAATGCCAAATGACGCAGAAGCACAAAATGCTATCAAGGAATTGAACGACGCCGAACTCGATAACCGAAATATCAAGGTGAACGAAGCCAGAGAACCTGAACCCAATAGGGGCGGTGGCAATTATCAAAGGAGAAGAAATTAACGACCCCCGAAATAAAGTCATTTCCTGAAATTGAATAAATTCCTTTGCAAACGCAAATGATTTTATTCAACACTTAAATCCCGTCAATGATTCATTGATGGGATTTGTTTTTTTATACCTGCCTATTTTCAAAACTGCAATAAAGATTAATTATCAAACACTTAAAGTTCGATTTTATCCCAACGTATCTTGTTATTTTGACTATTTTTGTGAAAAGCAATTCTGCTTTTGTATAATTTAATAATTCGTTTTCGATTATTATATATTACTTCAAGGAAGTAGCATAATCATTTGTTCAATTGAACACGCACTATTATTGAAAAATGACACTCTTGTGGAAATATAATACTCATTATAGAATGTTGTGAAGGTTGCAAATATTTTCATAACACAAAATAAAACTATAAACAAGATTCCTTTGTTTTCTTAAAATCATATATTTTAAATTTTAATCTTCTCGAATTTATAAAATATTATTCATGATTCTCATCATATTAATCATAATCATAATTTTGATTAATAATTATTCATTAATATTATTTAATATTATTGATATTACAAGAATATTCCATAATTTTGTATTATTCAAAAATGAATATTTTGAAATATAAAAATAAATAGAAGTTGAGATGAATTATGCAAAATAATATGACTGAAATTGCTGAAAACCCATCAAAAGATACTTACTATTCTAATGATCTCCAAAAATGGGGTGCAGAAATAAAAAATAAAGATATATCATTAAAGGAGCTAGTTTTTAATGAGACAGGAGAAAAAGTTTCATTATGTTATCAGTGCGGGAAATGCACTGCGGGATGCCCTTTAAGTGATGAAATGGATATTGCTCCCAACACAATACTCAGACTGCTCCAAATTGGAAGCAAAGAGTATGACCGTAAAGTGCTTTCTTCTTATACAATTTGGGTTTGCTTATCATGCGAAACGTGTATGGCAAGATGTCCAAAGGAAGTCGATTTGCCTGCTATTACTGATTTCCTTCGCTCGGAATCTATACGGCGACATTTAGCAAATCGCAAAGCAAACAACATTATAAATTTTCACAAGGCATTTTTGCATTCAATCCGTGGGTCAGGCCGTTTATATGAATTCGGACTTGTGATTGGATACAAACTCCGAGCCAAGAACTTATTCCAGGATGTGCTTTTGGCTCCATCAATGATTACACATGGGAAATTAAAATTTATCCCAGCAAAGGTCAAGAATTCTTCGCAAATAAAAGAAATCTTTCAGAAAACAATCAATAATAATCGAGGCGGAAAATGAAAATTGGATATTTCCCTGGTTGCTCATTGCACGGCACAGCGCCCGAATATGAAGCATCATTAAAATTGGTTGCGAAAGCAGCTGATATTGAATTAGTTGAAATTGAGGATTGGAATTGCTGCGGTGCGACTGCTGCTCATTCAATGAATAGAATGCTCTCGATTGCTCTGCCCGCACGTAATTTAGCAATAGCAGAAAAAATGGGTTTGGAAGAAGTTGTTGTCCCTTGCGCTGCATGCTATAGCCGTTTGCTCTTTGCTTTAAATGAGTTTAAACTTGATGAAAAAGTCAGAATGAACTTGCAACCAATCATTGAGACAGAATTCAAAGGCAATATCAAGATATTAAACGTGCTTGATTTCCTTGAAAAATACGTAATGGATGCATTAAAGAACAAAGTTGATGATAAATTTAAAAAGAAAGCCGCGTGTTATTATGGTTGCCTTTTAGTTAGACCACCCAAACTTACAAACAGCGAGCGATGGGATGATCCATTGCGAATGGAAGCAATTCTTAAGAAAATCGGAATAGATTCAATCGATTGGTCATTTAAAACAGAGTGCTGCGGGGCGGGCTTGTCTATCGCAAGGACAGATATAGTTGGCAAATTATCAGGCAAGATTATAGAAGACGCAAAAGATAGAGGAGCCGATATGATTGTCACCGCTTGTCCAATGTGCCAATCTAATCTTGATATGAGAAGAGGAGCAATAAATAACTATTTGAAAAAAGACAACAATATCCCTGCAATTTTCATTACTCAATTGATAGGGCTTGCATTCGGTTATAGTGAAAAAGATATGCAATTTGATAAATTGTTTGTTCCAATTTCATTTTCAAATAATAATTTTTCTAATAATAATGATAATCTAAAAATGCAGAAAAGCAAAGTTAAGGAGGTAAAAGTATAATGGCAAGAATAGGAGTATTTATTTGTCATTGTGGTGAAAATATCGCATCCACAGTAGATTGCGGGAAAGTAGCAGAAATATCTTCAAAAATCCCTGGAGTTGTGTTCAGCACTGATTATAAATATATGTGCTCTGACCCAGGACAAACTTTGATAAAAGATGCTATAAAGAAATATAAATTAACAGGAGTAGTCGTTGGTGCTTGCTCTCCGAGAATGCACGAACCCACTTTCCGAAAAGTAGTTGCATCAGAAGGTATTAATCCTTTCTTTTGTGAAATGGCTAATATTAGGGAGCACTGCTCTTGGGTTCATCCAAAGGGTGAAGAGACTACCCAAAAAGCAGCTGATACTATTAGAATCTTAGTTGAAAAAGTGAGAAATAACGAACCACTTTATCCAATAAAAGTTCCCGTCACAAAGAGGGCACTTGTTATCGGCGGCGGTATCGCAGGCATTCAAGCAAGTCTTGACATTGCAAATGCAGGCAACGAAGTAATTCTGATTGAAAAGGAACCATCTATTGGCGGGCATATGGCTCAGTTATCAGAGACATTCCCAACATTGGATTGCTCTCAATGTATTTTAACACCCCGTATGGTTGAAGTTGCTCAACATCCTAATATTACTTTAATGTCCTATTCGGAAGTTGAGTCATTAGAAGGTTTTATTGGCAATTTTAAGGCAACAATTCGCAAAAAAGCAAGATTTATAAATGAAGAATTATGCAATGGATGCGGTGATTGCACTCTAAAATGCCCAATCAAGAAAATCCCTGATGAATTCAATGCTGAAATGGGAAAACGTCCTGCTATTTATGTACCTTTTCCGCAGGCAGTTCCCAATAAACCCGTTATCGATAAAGATAATTGCACACATTTCAAGAATGGAAAATGTCAATTTTGCAAAACAAATTGTTCCGCTGGTGCTATTGACTTTGACCAACAAGACCAGCTAATTACTGTTGATGTTGGAGCAATAGTTGTTGCCACAGGGTTCACTATAAAAGGGACTGACTTTTTCCCCGAATATGGTTATGGAAAATATAAAGATGTAGTGACAGGCTTGCAATTCGAACGCTTGCTGTCATCTTCGGGACCAACTTTGGGAGAAGTTCGCCGACCTTCAGATGGGAAAGTTCCCAAAAAGGTTGTGTTCATTGCGTGTGCAGGATCTCGCGACCCTGCAAAAGGGATAGAGTATTGCTCGAAAATCTGCTGTATGTATACAGCAAAGCATGCAATGCTTTATAAACATAAAGTTCCCGATGGGGAAGCAGACATTTTCTATATGGATATTCGTGCAGGCGGAAAGAACTACGAAGAATTTGTGCGAAGAGCAGTCGAAGAAGATGATGTGAATTATATTCGTGGTAGAGTTTCAAAAGTTTATGAAAAGAATGGGAAATTAATTGTTCGAGGTGTGGATACCTTGTTGAATTCCACTCCTGTCGAAATAGAAGCAGATATGGTTGTGCTTGCAACTGCCTCGGTGGCTCATAGTGATGCAGAATCATTAGCCCAGAAATTGCACATAAGCTATGACTCATATAATTTCTTCTCCGAAGCACATCCAAAATTGAGACCTGTGGAAACTAATACAGCGGGTATAACATTGGCGGGTGCATGCCAAGCGCCTAAAGATATTCCCGAATCAGTTGCGCAAGCCTCTGCTGCTGCATCGAAAACTATTGCACTTTTCTCTCAAGATTTATTAACTCGCGAACCTATTATTGCGGTTTCTAATAAATCGACTTGTGTGGGTTGTTTCCTTTGCCAAAGCGTATGCCCTTATCTTGCAATTGAGAGAGAAGAAATTAAAGATAGAAATGGGAACATTATAAAAACCGTTGCAAGCATTAACTCAGGTCTATGCCAAGGTTGCGGAACATGCGTTGCCTTCTGCAGATCCAAGTCCATTGATTTGCAAGGTTATACAAATAATCAAGTATTTTCAGAAGTTTCTGCATTATTTGAAAGGAGTGAAGAATATGTCTGAGTTTGAACCGAAAATCGTAGCATTCGTATGCAATTGGTGCACTTATGCAGGTGCAGACCTTGCGGGCACGAGTCGAATTAAATATGCTCAAAATGTGAGAATCGTCCGATTTCCTTGCACAGGCAGAATAGATTTTATGCTATTATTAAAAGCATTTGAAGAAGGAGCAGATGGCATTATTGTGTCGGGATGCCATCCTGCTGATTGCCATTATACATCGGGTAATTATCATGCACGCCGAAGATGGATGGTTTTTAAAGATTTATTAGATTTTATTGGTATAGACAGCCGACGCATCGTTTTCTCTTGGGTTTCTGCTGCTGAAGGTGCAAAATGGGCACATTTAGTTAATGACACTGTATCTGAAATCAGAAACCTCGGTCCAATGAAAGAATATAAAAATTTGGAAAATGTAAGTAGTAATAAAATCGGGGAGCTTATCAATGACTGAACTTCAAAATATAGCAAAGAAATTATTCGATGATGGAAGCATCAATTTGCTCATCGGATATTCAAATAATGAGAATGGCGGCACTTCCGCGATTTTTATTGATAACTCGGCTGATATTGATAAATTAATATATAATGAAAATTGCCATCAAAATCTTATGGTTTATTTTCAAAAACCCGAAGTAAAAAAATTTGGGAAACTTGCATTTGTTGTTAGTCTACCAGGTCTGAAGTCAGTTCTTGAGATAGCAAGTGAAAATCAAATTAAAGATGGCGATGCTTATTTTATTGCAATTGACAAAGATGGCAATCCATCATTATTGCAGGATTTCCATCAAATCGAGGATTTTATTACCAATAACCAAACAAAGCCACCGATGGGGTTGCTTAAATTAATGGAAAAGATTAATAATATGACCCGCGAAGAACGTTGGCAATATTGGACAGATGAATTTTCAAAATGCATCAAGTGCTATGCTTGTCGCTCGGTTTGTCCATTATGCTACTGCACGCAATGTATTACCGACATTAATATCCCACAATGGATTAGCACTGAAAGTTCTCCTATTGGCAATTTAGATTGGCATATTGCACGTGCTATGCATCTTGCAGGTCGTTGCATTGGCTGCGGTGAATGTATGAAAGCATGCCCCGTCGATATTCCATTAGCATTATTAACAGCAAATCTTAATAAAAGTATCGCAATTCATTTTGGAGATGAGCCAGGTATGAAAGCCGATTATAAATATCCGCTTTCTCATTATAAATTAGAAGATAAAGAAAACTTCATTAGGTAATATTATGAATAACTATAAATTAATAACAAAACAGAATTTGCATAGTTTTTTCGATGCTTTGCAACCAAAAAATACAATTATAGCCCCAAAAGAAATCAATAAAAAATATTATTTTAAGCCCGTCGATAAATTTGAAGACATTGCATTAGATTATATCCAAACAGTTCTTTCAGCGAAATCAGTTCTTTTCCCACGGTCAGATACTTTATTTAATTATCACAGAGCTGATGGTGACTATAACATTGATGAGCCAAGCCCGATTGAAAAAAATACAATTGTGTTTGGTATGAAACCTTGCGATGCATCTTCCTTTGTGTATTTGTCCAATTTTTTCTTGAAGGATTATCAAGATAAAAATATTAAAGAGCGATTGGAAAAGCTCTATATTATTTCTTTGTCATGCAAGGAAGCTGATAATGCTTGCTTCTGCACATCAGTTGGATCAAATCCCGCTTCAACAAAGGGTAGCGATTTGAATTTGACTTTGATTGAGAACGATACTTATTATGTGGAAGTTGTCACAGAAAAAGGTCAAGAACTAATTAATTATTCCGCTGATTTATTTCAAGATACTAAAGAAATTGATAAATCAAAATACATTGCAAACGTTCCACAAAAATTCGACGTTGAACAAGCCAAGCAAAATATTGATAGCATTTTCGAATCGCCACTTTGGGTGAAAGATTCATTAGCATGCTTGGGATGTGGAATTTGCGCTTATGCATGCCCAACTTGCACTTGCTTTGATATTCAAGATATTGGCAGCCAATTCAATGGTTCAAGAGTAAGGAATTGGGATTCTTGTGCTTTTGACTTATTCACTAAGCACGCATCGGGACACAATCCACGTCCTGTGCAAAGCCAACGTTGGAGAAATCGTATAAAACATAAATTTGAGTATTCAGTAGAAAATCTTGGCTTAATAAGCTGCGTCGGTTGTGGAAGGTGTATCAGATCCTGCCCCACAAGTATGAATATTGTAAAAACAGTTCAAATATTTCAAGGAGTATAAAATGAATTCGCAAAATATATATTTGCCTTATAAAATGAGGATTGAGAAAATCACCGAGGAAGCACCGATGGTAAAGACCTTTAAGCTTGCTTTTGTGAACCCTGAAGATGAGTCAAATTTTGAATTTAAAACTGGGCAGTTTGGTGAATATTCGGTATTCGGAGCTGGTGAGAGTACTTTTTGCATTGCATCATCTCCAACACATAAGGGGTATATTGAATGTACTTTCCGCAAAGCAGGTAAAGTGACAACTGCATTGTATAATTGTGAAGAGGGTGATATTATTGGCTTCCGTGGTCCTTATGGAAATAATTTTCCACTCGAAGATTGGGAAGGCAAAAGCGTTCTATTTATTGCGGGTGGTATAGGATTGCCGCCTGTCCGCAGCGTAATTTGGAATTGCCTTGATTTAAGAGATAAATTCAAGGATATAACAATTCTTTATGGTGCAAAAACCGTTCAGGATTTAGTTTATAAAAATGAGCTGGAAGAATGGGCGAAGCGTCCCGACGTCAAACTCATAACGACTGTGGATCCCGGTGGCGAAACTCCCGATTGGAAAGGTGAGGTTGGATTTGTTCCAAGCATATTGAAAAAAGCTTCCCCAAAAGGTGAAAACGCAGTAGCAATAGTTTGCGGTCCGCCAATTATGATTAAATTGACTTTACCAATACTATTGGAAATCGGATTTACAGAAGAAAGCATTTTCACAACTCTTGAAAATAGAATGAAATGTGGAATCGGACAGTGCGGACATTGCGCTGTTGGACCATATTACGTATGCAAAGACGGTCCCGTAATAAATTATGCTGATTTGCAATTATTGCCCGTAGAATACTAATACACGCAAATAATATCCTGCGATTTAATAGTATTGTTAATTTATAACCTTCCGAAGGTTCGGAACCTTCAGAAGGTTATTATTTTTTAATTGCAAATTTTATTTATCTAAAAATCGTTTTAATACTTTTATACTCTTGCACTTTTCTTTTTTCTATTAAAGAATATTATTTTTGCCAATTTGCTTATATAATATGAAAAACTCGAATCCTTCAATTGTGTTTTTTTGTTCGTCCCCTGCCCGCGGTGGCTTAGAATTAAATGTCGGCAATCTTGCAACTGCACTTGCTAAAAGGGGAAATAATGTGATAATTTATTCTCCTAAAAACACTTTAATATCTGAGATTGCTGAAAATAATCAAATCCAAATCCGATATTTTCCAGAACATAGCAAGTATTTCGATTTCAAAAAAGCAAAGATGCTTGCAAATATGCTTATAGAAGATAATTGCAAATATCTTATAATCACACATAATCAAGATATGGAATTCGGTGCTATAGCGAAATTTTTCAACCATAATTTCAAATTGATTTTCCATCAGCAAATGCACATTGGACGCCGAAAGAAAGATCCAATCCATAACTGGCGATTCAATCGATACGATTATTGGATTTCGCCATTGCAAATTATTGCTGATGACATGCTGCGTTTGACAAATATAGACCCCAAGAAAATCAAAATTATTCCTCTGGGAGTCGATCCAAATCGCTTGCATAATGCAAATATCTCAAAATCAGAAGCAAGGAAAATGCTAAATCTTCCCGATGATAAATTTATTGTGGGAATTATTGGCAGAATAGATCAACAAAAAGGTCAGCATATATTTTTGGAAGCTCTAAATTATCTAAAAGCCGATTTCCCAAATATTTATGGAGTGATAAGTGGAGAAATAACGCAAGGTCACAGCGATAGATATTTCCAGACATTGCAAGAATACATTCACCAAAATCATTTAGAAAATTTTGTGCAATTCATCAATTATCAAAAAGATATTCAAATTTTTTATTCTGCAATTGATTGCTTTGTGCTTGCGTCGAGTTCCGAAACGTATGGTATGGTGACAATAGAAGCCTTAATGTCGGGAATTCCTGTGATAGCAACCAATTCGGGAGGAACACCTGAAATTATTAATTACGGAGAATATGGATTTCTATATACCCCAAATTCAAGTTTGGAATTGAGTCAAAAGATTGCTCTCACAATTCAAAATCAATCTCAAATTTTGCAAATGGCAAAAAATGCTCAAAAGATTGCCCTCGAAAATTTCACAATCGAAATCGAATGCAAAAAATTCGAGGAAATATTTACATAAAATTTTCAGAAAGATCCGATGCAAGCATAAGTCCATTTTTCGCTGCTTGATCATCGGGGTCAAGTTCTAAAGCGATTTTATAATGCTTTCGGGCTTCAATTTTCTTATCAAGGTTCAAATAGGCATCGCCTAAAAGAGCGTGAGCTGTGGGACTGTCGGGATTGACTTCCGTTAATTTAGTGAAGTTGCTTACAGCGTCTTCATATTTCCCCATTCGCGTATTAACCAACCCAAGTTGATAATATGCGATATAGAATCCGGGATTTACATTGATTACATGCTCTAACCTTTCACGTGCTTTGCAAGGCAATCCATAATGATAATATAAAATTCCGAGCCAGTAATGAGCAATAAGCAACTGATTATCCAATTCTATTACTTTTTCCATTGTTTGAATTGCTTGTCTCAACCGTGCTTGGCGATAATAATTCAATCCCAATTCAAAATATACAGTTGGATAATCAGGCAATAATTCAATTGCTTTTTTAAAATATATCTCTGCTTTGTCGAGTTGACCTAATCGATAATAAACATTAGCGATGTGCTTATAGACAATTCCTAAATCGGGATCTTGCTCTAATGCTTTTTTATAAGATTCAATTGCTTCAAGATATTTGTCTTGTGTTTCTAATTGATATGCTCGCAGAACAAAAGGGTTCTCAGAATCATATTTTACATCACGTATATCTTCCATTTTTTCCCTTTATTTTAAAATATATTAAATTTAATTGGTTCCGGTTTATCAGACGAATAATCATAAAAACCCTTGCCATTTTTTCTGCCATAGTATCCTGCATTAACTAATTTACGCAATAAAGGAGCGGGCCTAAATCGAGGATCGCCTAAATCATTATGAAGCACTTCCATTATTGCAAGTGTTGTGTCCAAACCAATTAAATCAGCAAGCGCAAAGGGTCCCATCGGATGGGAAAAGCCTAACTTTGCGACTTGGTCGATACCTTCAATTGTTCCAACGCCTTCCATCAACGCAAATATAGCTTCATTCAGGAATGGCATAAGAATTCTATTCGCGATAAAACCAGGATAATCATTTGCAAGAACGGGCGTTTTTTGCAATTTCAAAGCTAAATCATTGATGATTGAATACGTTTCGTCATCAGTTGCGATTCCCCTGATAATTTCCACTAATTTCATCATCGGGACAGGATTCATAAAATGCATACCAATTACTTTGCGGGGTCGCTTTGTTTTTTCGGCTATTTCAGTAATAGAAATCGTTGAAGTATTGCTTGCAAGTATTGCATTTGCAGGAGCTATATTATCAATTTCTTGAAATATTTTGAATTTCAATTCCTTTTTTTCAGTTGCTGCTTCGATTATTAAATCCATATCTTTTGCAGGATTATAATCTAATGAAGTAGTGATATTGCCCAAAGTGAATTGCTTGTTCTCTTCGTTAATAGTGCCTTTCTTGACTTGTCTATCCAGATTTTTCTCAATGAGAGAAAGGGATTTCTGCAAAACTGCATCTGAAACATCTGCTAATACAACTTGAAAACCGAATTGGGCAAAAGTATGAGCAATTCCATTGCCCATTGTTCCCGCCCCGATTACCATAACTTTTTTAATTTCCATAATTTCTTTCATTTTATTAATTAAAATAATATTTCAAAATTAATATTTTTTAAAAAAACAAACTTATAAAAATATTTGTTTACATTAAATTATTTATAAAAATTTATGCGAATTTTAATAAATTTATC